>CAMDKT010000577.1 GCA_945900935.1 Candidatus Sulfopaludibacter sp. SbA3
TGATACTCGGTTATTGAAACCAAAAGGTCCAGTTTCTGCTCTGTGGCGATGTCCTGCCTTGGAGAATGGGCGGAGCTTATCTCCGGCACACGCCTAGATGAAAGAAGTACATGTCGAAGACGTCTGAATCCCCGGCCGCGCGGTTCCTGGTTTGGAATAAGAACGTTCTCGGGGCTTGCAGGATTGGCCGGTATTGTTTCTTCGCGGAGGAACCGCTGACGCCCGTTTCCTCAGTCGATGGACGGTTGGCATAACCACATAATTTAGCGGAGGAAGGCGCGGGCCCACTGGGCGAGGAGCGCGCCGTCGAGCGGTTGTGCAAGTGTGTCGAGCGCGGCGTCGACTAACTCCGGGCCGATGGAATCGCGGCGGAGTCGAAGCAGCGATTCGGCGTAGGCGGGCGTGAATTCCGGGTGGCCTTGAATGCCCAGCATGTTGCCGATTTGGATGATGCCGGCGGGGCAGTGATGGTTCCCGGCGAGGACTTTTGCTCCGGGCGGAAGGTTCAGAATCTGGTCCTGGCAGCTCATGATCAGGCTGACTTGTGAAGCCGGCGGTTGCATCCAGGATTCGGTTTGAAGCATTTGAAATGTGTGAACGCCGATGCCCCAGCCGTTGGGGCTTTTGGCAACGCGGCCGCCCAAGGCGTGGCCCATCATTTGATGGGCGAAACAGACGCCGATGAAAGGTATTTGGCTGGCTTGGATTTGTCTTGTCAGTTCGGCGAATTGATGTATCCACGGGTCATCGTCATAGACGCTGGCTTTGGATCCCGTGGTGATGTAGGCGTCGCAATCGGTCAAGTTTTGCGGGGTTTGGCGTTGCTGGAGATCGTAGATTGTCCACTCAGCCGACAGCCAGTTGGCGAACATGGCGTCGAAGCCGCGGCCGGGGTCGCACTGGAGCAGGCCTATCTTCATACTGTCCGGAGGTGGAAAGATTTGGGGCGTGTGAGTGCGTCGAAACCGAGGACGCTGAGCGAACAGCCGCGGCCGGTATTTTTGACTCCGGTCCAGGCCAGGGCGGGGTCGAGGTAGTCGCAGCGGTTCATGAATACGGTTCCGGTTTCGATTTGCGCGCCGATAGTGAGCGCGGCGGATTCGTCGTTGGTCCAGACGGCGGCGGTGAGGCCGTAGGGGCTATCGTTCATCAGCCGGATCGCCTCGTCGTCGGAATCGACGGGCATGATGCCGACGACGGGACCAAAAGTTTCCTCCATCATCACGCGCATTTGATGGTTGACGCCGGTAAGAATTTGGGGGGCCAGGTAGGGGGTATTTTGCGCGTTTTGGGGAAAGCTGTTCGGGTCGATGTTGGCCTGCGCGCCCTGCGCGATGGCTTCGTTGATTTGGGCGCGGACGAACTCGGCGGCGGCGGTATTGACCATGGGCCGAGGGTGGTGGCGGGGTCGAGTGGATTGCCGAGAATGTAGCCGCGCGTGAGGGCGATGGCGCCGTTGACGAAATCGTTGTAGAGGCTTCGGTGGACGTAGATTCGCTCGATGCCGCAGCAGCACTGGCCGGAGTTGAACATGGCGCCGTCGACGAGGTTTTCGATGGCGTCGGCGAGGTTGGCGTCTTCGCGAACATACGCGGGATCTTTGCCGCCGAGTTCGAGATTCATGCCGATGAACACGTCGTTGGCGGCTGCCTGAATTTTGCGGCCGTCGGCGACGGAACCGGTGAAGGAGACGAAGTGGATGCGGCCCGAGCCGATGATTTTTTCGATCGCGGCGTGGCTGGCGTGGAGGACGTTGAAGACGCCATCGGGCAGTCCGGCATTTTGGAAAGCATCGGCCAGGCGTTCGGCGCAAAGGGGTGTTTGGGAAGAGTGCTTGAGGATAACGGCGTTGCCGGCGAGCAGCGCCGGGACGACGGAGTTGACCGCGGCTAAATACGGGTAGTTCCAGGGGGCGATGGTGAGGACGATGCCGACAGGCACTTTGCGGATGAAGCGGTTGGAGGCGGCGGTGATATTGGCCAGGGCACCGGGGGCGGCGTCGACGGCGAAGCGGGCGCGATCGGTGAAGCCGCGCCGGATTTCGTTGGGCGTGTAGCGAATGGGGCGGCCCATTTGCCATGTGAGTTCTTCGCCGATTTCGACGGCGTTGGCGTTCATGAATTCGACGGCGCGATCAATGAGTGCGCGGCGTTCATCGAGAGGCGTTTGTGCCCAGGCCTTTTGCGCGGCGGCGGCTTTGGTCAGCAGTTGATCGATCTGTTCGCCGGTGGCTTGCGGGCGCTCGGCGTAGACGGAGTTGTCGATGGGGGAAATCATAGGGGCGTGGTGTAGGCGGCGGTGATGCCGCCATCGACGAGGAATTCGCTGCCGGTTACAAAGCTGGATTCATCGCTGGCGAGATAGAGCGCGGCGTAGGCGATTTCCTTGGCTTGGCCGAAGCGGCCCATGGGAATATGCACGAGTCGGCGCTGGCGTTTTTCCTCCGTATTGAGGTATTTCATGAGCAGTTCTGTGTAAAGCGGTCCGGGGCAGAGGGCATTGACGCGGATGCCTTCGCGCGCGTGGATGGCGGAGAGTTCGCGAGACATGGAGAGGACGGCACCCTTGCTGGCGGTGTAGGCTAATTGCGGCGTGGCGGCACCGACGATGGCGACGAAGGAAGCCGTGTTGATGATCGATCCGCCGCCGGCGCGGCGCAGCGCGGGGATGCCGTATTTACAGCCAAGGAAGACGCCTTTCACGTTGATCTGGAAGGTCAGGTCCCAGACCTCTTCGGAGGTGGTGATGGCGTCGTCGTCATCGGCGTGGGAGATGCCGGCGTTGTTGAAGAGGATGTTCAATTTGCCGAATTTGTCTTCGGCTGCTTTGATCATGGCCTCGCAATCGGCGGCTTTGGAGACGTCGGCTGTGACGGCGATGGCGTTGCCGCCGGCGGCGTTGACGGCGGCGGCGACTTCTTCATTCGGGCCGGCGTTGGTATCGGCGGCGAAGAGCAGGGCGGTTTCTCGACCGATACCGCCGCCGGCCCCGGTGATGAGAGCTACTTTGTTTTGTAATCGCATGTTAGATTCTTTCGAAGTAACGGCGGCGTTCCCAGTCCGTTACCGTTCGTTCAAATGCTTTCTGTTCGCTTCTGTAAAAGTGGGCGTAGTGTTCGACGACTTCGGGGCCAAATTGGGCTTTGGCGAAGGCGCTGGTTTCGAAGAGATCGACGGCGTGCTCGAGCGTGTACGGAACGCGGGGAAGCGTGCGGGCGGCGTAGACATCGCCTTCGAAAACGGGCGGTGGCTCGATCTGATTTTTGATGCCGTCGAGGCCGGATGCGACTGCCGCGGCGAAGGCAAGGTAGGGATTGGCGTCGGCGCCGGGGATGCGGCATTCGATGCGGAGGCTTTCACCGTGGCCGACGACGCGGAAGCCCGCAGTGCGGTTGTCACGGCTCCAGGCGATTCTTGTCGGCGCCCAGGAAAGGTCTTCGAAGCGTTTGTAGGAGTTGATGGTGGGAGCGTAGAAGACCATCATTTCGGCGGCGTGCGCCATCCACCCGCCGAGGAACCACCGGAACTCATTTGTTTCCCCGTCAAACGCGTTTTTGCCATCTTTGCGGAGGCTCAAATGGAGATGGCAACTGGAACCGGCCTGGCCGTGGTGGGGCTTGGCCATGAAGGTGACGCTGACGCCGGTTTGCTCGGCGATTTCTTTCATGCACTGTTTAAGCAGCGCGTGATTATCGGCCATTTCCAGGACTTCGGAGTACTTGACATTGACCTCATGTTGACCGAGACCCCACTCGCCTTTTGAGCTTTCGACGGCGAAGCCGGTGGCTTTCAAATGCCGGCGCACTTCGCGCGTGTAGAACTCCTGGCGGGTGCCCTGGAGAAGGTTGTAGTCTTCCAGATACCAGCTCCTTCTCGAAGGGTCACGCCCGGACAAAATGCCGGACCACACCGCCAATTAACGGAAATCCGCGATCAGAGTAACAGATTTCGGGAATATCTACAACTTATTTCGGCGCAATGCAGCGATTCCGCAACCAACTCTGAAAGCACGCGCAACTCCTTATTCTAGTTCGCTTTCAAGATGAGACTAACAATCCATGGCCACGCCGTCAGGCTTCGTAGTGCTTGGCTGTTCGCGGCCATCCGTGGAAGACCCTCTTCGAGTTGGTCGACGACAGCCGCCATCGAGTCGAAAACCCTATTGGGGAATT
>CAMDKT010000578.1 GCA_945900935.1 Candidatus Sulfopaludibacter sp. SbA3
CGGACGCACCCGTATCTTCGCCGAATCAGCGATTCGGAGCCGGGGCGGGAAGCGTCAACGTTCCTTCTTCTTTTTTTGCCGATTCGCTTCGCGGCCGGCGTGCCGGCCGGTGCCGTCTCCGTTGTCCAGGATGCCTCCGGCTGGATTCAGTTTCTCCAGGGCAGCCTGCAATCGCATTCGCGCAGCGATCGCGGACGGGTCCTTCGAATCTGCTGCGACCAACGGCTCGGCGAATGGCGCCTGGCTCATATCGAACAGTTCCCCCGCCTGGTTCAGCTTCCATTTGGCTTCGCGGACGTACCACATGCGCGCCAATTGGATGAAGATCCAATCCCGCGGCTGCCCTTTCCTGCCCATCAACTGCGGCGCAAAGCTGCGCCCGTCGAGGATCGTATTCGCCGGCGGTTTCGCGCCGGTCAGATCGGCGAAGGTGGGGAAAAAGTCAGTGGAATCAATGAGGTCGGCGGACACCTTGCCCGGCGGTGTTTTGCCTGGCCAATTGGCGATGAGAGGAACGAGAGCACCGCCTTCCAGCATGCTGCCCTTTTCGCCGGAGAGGCGCCGGCCGCGGACGGTAGACCCGGCGGCATGGCCACCAGCGGTACCGTTGTCGCCGACGAAGATGATGAGCGTATTCTGGCGGAGTTTCAGACGTTCCAGGTCAGCGACGAGCTTGCCTACAAGCTTGTGCATGTAGCGGATGTTGTCGGCGTACAGGTCCTTGCTTCCGGAGGCGCTGTCAGGTGTCGGCAGGATCTCCCCATGTATGTGAGAGAGGGAGTAGTAGAGGTAGAACGGTTCCGCGCGATGCCGGGTGATGAAGTCGACGACAAAATCGTGCATGACATCGGGCAGGTACTGCTTGTCGCCTAGTGGTTTTCGCTCCCCGTTGACGAGGTAGTTTCTGCCCTTATCCTGGGAATTCCAGTAGGTGCCGCTTCCGGTGAATTTCAGGTGCTCGTCAAAACCGAACTCGGCGGGTCCGAGGGGCAGTTGCCCCCATTTGCCCACGGCCGCACTGACATAGCCGGCCTGTTTCAGGACTTTCGGCATCATCGTTTCGACCGAGGGTTTCATCATCCCGGTTGCGTCCTGGTTGGTGGCGCCAGTGCGGAAGGCGTATCGGCCGGTGAGGATGAGAGCGCGGGAGGGGCCGCACAGCGGAGCCGTGTAGGCGTTGGAGTAGCGGGTACCGCCACGGGCCAGCCGGTCGATTTGGGGAGTCTGGAAATGATCGGATCCGTAGCAGCCGACGTCGCCGATGCCCAGGTCGTCGGCGAGAATGAAGACAATGTTGGGTTTCGCCGCCGCGGGCCCGGATTGGCTCCCCGCAAGAACACCGGCGGTGGCCATGCCCGTAACTGCTCTTAAGAACTCCCGGCGCTTCACTTTGAGATACCCATTCAGTCAGGCTAGCAGAACCTCGATTCCCGGGGCGGGGCCTAACGTTTGGGTTGTCTGGCGCGGAACAGTTGAGGCGCGAAGTCCGTCAGGCTAAGCCGCCAGCGCGCCCAGTTATGGAGCCCCTTGTAGATCTTGAACTCCGCGGGAATCCGTTGCCTGGCCAACAAAGAGGCAAACGCTTTGGCCCGGGGAAGGGCCGTGTCCATATCTCCGGCGGACATCCAAAGACCGCCTGGTTTCGCACGGAGACCACTGGGATTTGCCAGCAGGGGCTGGAACTGCGCCGTGAATTCATCCCGGATTCCGGCACTGAACACACCCAGGGCGGAGAACAGCTCGGGATGGCGAAACCCCGCGTAGATGGTGAGTTCGCCGCCCATGGAAAATCCGGCCAGCGCCCGGTTTCGCGCGCCCGTGGCCACGCGGTAAGTCCTTTCGATCATCGGGATCACTTCCTGCACCAGATACTGCGTAAACAACCCGTTGTTCCTGGCGGAAACCCCGGGGACTTCGGCGAAGGGCACGGCGTGTCCGGCGGGCATGACGACAATCATCTGCTTCGCCCGGCCCTCGGCGATCAGATTGTCCAGGATCAGGTTGGCGCGTCCCGCATTTGTCCACGAATCCGGCAGGTCGCCCTGCCCATGGAGGAGATACAACACGGGATACCGCGCCGAAGTTTTTTCATAGCCGGGCGGGAGGTAAAGCAGCAAGCGCTCGGTCCGGCCCAGCACGGCGGATTTCCGCCATTCGGTGACCACCGCGCCGTGGGGAACATCCTTTAGATCCCAGAGGGCCGGGGCCGAGCCGGGAATTTCCACGATACTGGCCGACGTTCTTTGCCGGAGCTTGATCACGGGATTGACGGGATCGGCGATGGCCTGCCCGTCCAGGTTGAACCAGTAGAGATGCCCGCTTGGCTCCAGAGGCTCCGTGGTCATCGACCAGACGCCGCCGGCGCCCTTTGTCATTCCTTGCGGCTGGCCGGCCGGCATCTAGTCTCCCCAGAGCGTTACTTCGGTGGCCTTCGGCGCGCGGATTCGGAATGTAGCGGTTCCATCGGCCCTTACTTCGGGAGAGAGCAATAGCTCCGGCGGTGACTGCGCGAGAGCGAGCAGGGAGGTCACCACAGCGAGAAGTGTATTTTTCATAAGCGCCCGGGGGTCTTGGAAGTATATCGAGTTGGGGGCACGGGCGTCAGTGCGTAACCTGAATGGCTCCGCTCCGGTCTCCCGACTCCGAGGGTGCCCATTCCCGGAGTTTCCTGGCAAGAACCGTCAGGTCAATCGGCTTGGTGATGTAACCTGAATTATGCACCGGGCTGACGCCCCGGCGTCGGGGGCGAGGCGCGCTGGCCGCCGGCGCCCACTTGGAACCCCTGGGAATACTGCGGTAAAACAGTAGGGTCCGCTAAAGTCGCAGCTTCGCGAGCCGATCTCAGGAGTGACCCAAATGGTGAAGAACGGAAATCAGGATAGCGTTCCGATGCCCGCCAAACAAGGGGTTGGCGGCACCCCTCCGGAACCCAATAAAATCAAGGCCTCCACGACGTATGACTTTGAGGGCCGGAATCTGACAGCGTACGGCGGGCTCCTCCCCGTGGCGACGATGCTGGAGAAACTCGGCTTCCTGGATCTGGTCGCGGAGGTATTGAAGGTGAAGCGGCAAACCAAGGTCATGACGATGCCGCGGTTTGTCCTGGCGATGGTACTGGCCAGCTACGTGGGCTTCTCGCGCCTCTATCATGTCCGATTCCTCCAGCGGGAGCCGATTGTGGTCCGCAAAAATCCCGTCCGAGCATGCAAGAGCGGGCCAGTAACGTTTCGTAACGTGCGATCCTGGGCAATCCATGTCGAGTTCCTTGAGCTTCCCCGCTGTTGTGCATTGCTTGCGGACCTTGTCTTTGGTTGCCGTTGACCTGGTCCGACTGGTTGCCCTCGCCGCACGTCCTCGGGCGGCGTTGGTGGCCGAGAACCTTTTCCTGCGAAAGCAGTTGGCCCTGTTTCAGGAGCGGAAGGTCAGGCCTCGGCGGGCCGACGATTCCACCCGCTGGATAATGGCGGCCCTGAGTCCATGGTTCGCTTGGCGCAACGCGCTGGTGCACGTCCAAGCCGACACGCTCCTGCGTTGGCACCGCCAGGGATTCCGCCTCTTCTGGCGTTGGAAGTCGAAGACGGCGGGCCGACCGCGCCTGCCCAAGAACCTCCAGGCGTTGATCCACGAGGTTGCGGCAGACAATCCCAGCTGGGGACAGGAACGCATCGCCAACGAGCTGCAGCTGAAACTGGGAATCCTGGTTTCCTCTCGGACGGTCGCGAAGTATCTGCGCCGTGGCGGCCCGGCGCGCACGCCAGACCCGAAGCAGCGCTGGCTCACTTTCGTCCACAATCACGCCAAAGGGATCGTGGCATGCGACTTCTTTGTCGTGATGACGGCCACGTTTCGCACCCTTTACGTCCTCGTGCTGATGGAAGTGGGCACCCGCCGCATTCTCCACTACAATGTGACCGCCCATCCGACGGCGGATTGGACCCTGCAGCAGTTCCGGGAGACTCTGCCCGGCGACCATCCGTACCGATTCGTGCTCCACGACCGGGACAGCCTCTTTTCCCGGGAACTCGACAAGGCGGTCACGCGGCTCGGCGTGCGGGTTCTCCGTACGCCAGTACGGGCGCCGAAGGCGAATGCCTACTGCGAACGCCTCGGTGGCAGTCTTCGCCGGGAGTGTCTGGATTTCCTGATTCCGCTCAACGAAGGCCATCTGC
>CAMDKT010000579.1 GCA_945900935.1 Candidatus Sulfopaludibacter sp. SbA3
TCGCCACGGCCCGCCTACTCACCGTCGCCCGGACCTGCGTCATGCAGAAACGCAACGCGCTGGAGTTCCTCGCTGACTCCATCAGCCACCATCGTGCCGCTCAGCCTTTTCTTTCGCTACTCCAGCGATAGGGGGCTGAACGGTTACAAGAATTCATGGTGGTCTTCCTAAAGATTATGCTAGCTACGCGAGGTTCGGTAAATCCAAAACTGTATGACTAGGGGCTTTAATGACGACGGTCTAATCCTCGCCAAGTCGATGGCCGAACTGAAACGCACTGGAGCAAAGTCTCCAACCGAAATCGGCAATCCACAGTTAGAGGGACTCCTGAACCAGCTTAGTGAAGCCGGGGAAGCGCAGGAACTCGGCGACACCTGGCGCATTCTTTGGGATTGTTTGTATTCGATGGTTCTAGACCCAGAATGCAGTATGGAGGCAAGAATCCTTGCCATCCCTTCCTGGACTGACTTGGCTCCAAGTTTGCGATCCCACGGAGCACTGTCCGATGCCGACTTCGCTGTCTGGATCGACGGCTGGCGAAATCACGAAGGCCACATTGTTGACATCGATTCGCAATTTGGAGCCGTGATCTCCATTCGCGGGGAACCACTTGCACTGCTCTCCAAACCCGTTTGGAATTTGTGCCAAAGAACGGAGGCGTTCCGCGCCAGGCCGGTGTCCGAACGCAACGATGGAGCGCAGCGAAGAGCTTGGGGAGAAATTCGGCAGTTGGCGCTCCGCGCCAACGCGCACCTCGACAACTTCCTGTCAAATACGATCGTGCTCACGCCAAAAACGTTGGCTCTCAGAATGCGACGCAATGAGACAGCCCTCGGTAAAATTGGTGAAATACTTCCGGAATTTGAGGGCGCCCCTTCCCAATGGCTGACCGTGTTCGACAGCAAAGCAACCGTGCGCGACCGCTATGACATGTCGACTCCTGGCGGAATAGTGCAGGTCATAATCGAACCCGCCGTCAAAGCAGTCCTGCAACAGCTGAAGAGAATGCCCGGGCGCAAAGTCTCGGGTAGTCGGGCGGAAGCATTCCTCCTGAATCCATTCGCGACCCTAGGTGAGCTCGCCAGAGAGGTTCTGGACGAAGCACAACTGGAGGCCGCGCGTACGGAAGCACGGATTGTTTTCGAGGCGTTTACGCCGCTCATCGAGAGAGACTCCGGCGGCGGGCTAAGTGCAGTGGGAATCTTGGTTCACTCAAACGGCCAAGACGATGGAAAACGGGAACTCTTCGAAACGACTGAGGACCTGTCGCAGTTTGTAAAAGCCCTTCGTCAGCGGGCCGCCAAAGGGCTCCATCTGCTGGGATGGAGAGGATATGAATTCGAGCTTACCGGAGATTCTCCCGACATCCTCGCTCAATTGGAAAGCACTCTGCAAGAGATGCTCCGCCCTCCTCTCCTGATCGACTATCAATTCGTTTTTTCTTTGGAGCATTACTGTCCGCGCGTCATTGGAATCGGTAAGGAGGAACCTTACCTAAGCCCATACATCGCTAAGATGGATCAGGCCCGAGGCTGGTTCCCAGAGAATGTAATTCCATTTCTACACATACGAGACACAGATTCCACGACAGGCCAGAATGTCCAAGTCACTCCAGAACTACTGACTAGTATTCGAAATGGAATCGCTGACGCAACCCGCACAGGAGCCGACGAGATAGTCATCACGGGCTTGGCGAAACCAATTCCCATCAGCGAAGCAGAGCGGATCTTGAGGGTGTTTGATGGTGCACTTAGCGATGTCAAAAAGGGCACCTTTAGCCCAGAGAAACAGACGCCGTCTGCAGAACGACAATCGCTTATCGTAGAGCCTAACATCGACCGACTAGAATATGTTGAAGCCGCCGCTCCGATCCCTGCGTTCGAATCCGACACACCCGCCTTACCCGCCGGTCTCTTGACGACGATCAGCCTGAAGAAGCATCAACTCGAAGGTGTCGCGAGATTGCAGAGGCTCTTTCAAATGAGCCCTAAGAAGTGTAGAGGCGTCATCCTCGCTGACGATATGGGCCTCGGGAAAACACTGCAGTTACTGACGCTGATTGCCTGGGCGTTCGAGACGGAACCGAAAATGGCGCCTGCCCTCATCGTCGCGCCGGTTTCGTTACTCGAAAACTGGGAAGAGGAAATATGCAAGTTCTTCCAACCCAACTACATCACCTCCCGAACAATCTATGGGGACTCGTTGAAGGCGTGGCGCGTTCCGAAAGAGAGCATCGATGCGCAGTTGCTTGAAGAGGGCCTCGTGAAATTTCTGCGACCTGGATGGGCAGATGGCACCCGCATAGTTCTCACAACTTACGAAACTCTTCGGGACTTGGAATTCTCATTCGCGGAAAGAGCGTGGTCTATCATGGTCTGCGATGAGGCGCAAAAGATCAAGAATCCTAACGCACTCGTCACTCGGGCCGCGAAAAAACAGAATGTTCGCTTTAGGGTGGCATGCACAGGTACTCCCGTCGAAAACAGCTTGGTCGATCTTTGGTGCCTATTCGATTTTATCCAACCGGGATACCTCGGAGCGCTATCGAAGTTTGGGCAACTGTATCGTCGACCAATCGAGGCCCGAACCGAAGAACAAAAACAGCGTGTCGAAGAGTTGCGTGCTCTCATCGCTCCCCAGGTAATTCGCCGCACGAAGGTTGAGGTTCTGGAGGATCTACCACAGAAGATCGAGCACCATCCTCTCGTTCCGATCTCCGAATTCCAACGCAACCTTTATGCGAACGCGATTGATTCTTTTCGAAATCGAAAGGGCGACTCAAATGCTCCCTTTCAACACCATTTGGGACTTTTGCAATACCTCCGTTGGATTTGCACTGATCCGGGAGGCAACAGCCATGGAGATTTGATGGAATTGACCGCCGAGGAGTATCAGCTAATAGCGCCCAAAATGGGCTGGGTCCTTGGTATCCTCGGTGCAATTAAGGCAAGCGGTGAAAAAGCAATCGTCTTTTGCGAGTTTCGGGCGATTCAACGGCTGCTTCGATTCTACATTGAGGGAGCCCTGCGGTTCAGCCCGGACATCATCAATGGCGAGACTGAGACAAATCGCTCATCGCCGGAGAGTCGCCACAAAAAACTGCGCCGTTTTCAAATGGCGCCTGGATTCGGGGTCATCATCCTATCGCCCGTGGCGGTGGGATTTGGAATCAATGTGCAGGCAGCCAACCACGTAATTCACTACACGAGGACTTGGAATCCGGCGAAAGAAGACCAAGCGACTGACCGCGCCTATCGGATCGGACAGGAGAAGGATGTAATGGTTTACTACCCTATTCTCCATGCAGACGAGTTCGCGACATTTGACGTCCGCCTTAATGAGCTTTTGACCATCAAGCGAGAGCTTGCAAAAGACATGCTAAACGGCACCGGTGAAATTGATGCCGCCGAATTCGGCCTCGACGCTCCGTCAAGTTGCGACGCTCACCCTTAACCGCCTAACGCCACCCGGCGATTGGACCGCCGGTACAGCAGATCGCTACTTGTTTAATACAGCGAACCTGGTGGCGAAATCCAGTACGAGGCCGGGGAACACGCCGAGGACCAAGGTCGCCGCGGCGGTGACCCACATGGTGATTTTCAGCCCGCTGGGGATTGCGGCTACGTGTTCGGTGGTTTCCGGTTCGTGCATGTACATCACGACCAGGACGCGGAGGTAGTAGTAGGCGGCGACGGCTGAGTTCAGTAGGCCGAGGGCGGTTAGCCATACCATGTTTGAATCGATGGCTGCCTTGAAGATGTAGAACTTGCCGAAGAAGCCTGCCGTTAGCGGGACTCCGATCAGCGAGAGTAGGAACACCGTTAGCATGGCCGCCACCGCGGGTTCGCGCTGGCTGAGGCCCTTCATGTCGTCTAGCGTGACGCGGCCTTCGCCTTTGCCGGCGACGTGGGTCACGATGGCGAAGGCTCCGTAGTTCATCAGGGCGTAGGCGGCTAGATAGAACATCGCGGCGGCGGTGCCGGTTGAGCTGTGCGTCGTTACGGCTACCAGGACGTAGCCGGCGTGGGCGATGGAGGAGTAGCCTAGCATTCGCTTGATGTTGTTCTGCCACAACGCGGCGAAGTTGCCGATGGTCATCGTCGCTAGGGCCATGGTCCAGAGGACTGGTTCCCAGCGGGGGGTGAGGGATTCGAATGCCGCGGC
>CAMDKT010000580.1 GCA_945900935.1 Candidatus Sulfopaludibacter sp. SbA3
ACAAAGCTTCCTCGCCCTCGCCCAGACACGCATAATCAAAGCCCGGCGACGCCAGCACCGCCTCTGACGAAAAGGTCGGATGCAGCCCGCCCGCCACCACCGGAACGTTCAGTTCAGCACGAATCAACCCCACCAGATGCCGCCCGCGCAGCCACTGCCGCGTCGTCATCGACACGCCCAATAAATCCGGCCCCGCTTCCCGCACCATTCGCACCACGTCCGCGTCCGCCATCGCGAGCCCAGCGCGCACCAGCAACGACTCGTGCCCGTGGTCCCGCAGAAACGCCGCCAGGAACGCCGGTCCCAACGAGGCCATTGCCCAATCGCTCTCCGTGTCCACTTCCAAAAAAACAACACGCATGGTGCCCCTGAGGGTAACACGCGCGAATGCTAAACTGCCACCAATGCCACGCTCACTTTGGTTGTTCGTCCTGGATGCCATCATCGCTAACGCGCAGGAGATCACCGGGTCAATCGCCGGAATCGTCACCGATGGCAACGGCGGAATTCTGGCCAACGCTGAAGTCGTCTCCACGCACACCGAAACCGGCGGCGCGCGCCGCATGCGCACCACTACCGAGGGCCAGCTCACGCTCGATGTGACCTACACCGGTTGCAAGCCCGCCCGCCAGTCCAATATCACCCCAGCTTCACCACCGTCGCGGCCGGCGTCGATACGACGCAAAACAGTTTCGGCGGCGTCAACGGCGCACGCGACGCTCGAGTGTTACAGTTTGCATTGAAACTCTATTTCGAAGCGAGACGCGCAACCCATGGCAAAGTACGAACTCAGCAAATCTGTTGAAGGTGTAAAAGTCAACAAACGCAGCGGCATTCCGACGACCGAAAGGCTAACCCTTTCCTTCGGTGCCATTATCGAGAACCCGGTGGAGGAGCGCGACTGCCTGCGATTTTCGTGTCTCGGCGACGTGGTCGACGTGAAGCTCGCCGAAATCAAGGGCTACTATAAGCCCATCGATGGCGTTCCGAACATCCCGGTCCCGGCGGGCGCGGCGAAGCCATCGGCCCCCGCCGACACGCGCTACATTCGCTGGGAGACCATCCCCTCCAACGTGACGACACAACGGACGAAGGTTCCCGGCGGCTGGCTGGTCGCCGCCGGGAATGGTCTGGCCTTCGTCCCCGATCCCGGCCACGAGTGGGATGGATCGTCGCTGTAAAAACTATTGCGCGAAGCAGTAGAACAAGCCCGCGCCGCCGGTGCTCACCAGGTTCGCCTGGCTGCAGCCGCGCGACGGGTGCGTGGTGTTCCACGAAATGTTGCCGCCGCCCGTGCGGTCGTGATGACCCACTTGCGCGCTGCCCTCGCCTTCGCTCGTCCAGTTCTTGCAGGTGTGATCAGCGCCATCGGTGAACGCTTTGCCTTCCGCGGTCGAGCCCGTCAGAATGTCGTGAATGTTCGGCGTGTCACCGGAGCCGTTAATTTTCTCGCCCTTTTCGTTGAGCGCCGTCAGCTTGTTGATAAAGTTGCCCATCCGCGCCAACTCCACCGTGTCGCCGTGCAGGTCGGCCAAGTTCTGCGCCACCCGCTGACTGGTCGCGTTGTACCAGGGGCCTTGTCCAATGCGGTCTCTCGCATTCACGACCGGCTGTCCGTCCGCGGCATTCGTGCTCAAATACGCGCGCCAGGTTCGGTTTCCCGCGCCAACGGCCGCCGCCAGCTTTTGGCATTGGGCGTCGGCCCCAGCCAGGCCGCCCAGGTTGGCACCCTTCCCCGAGCCTTCGCTCGTGATAAAGAAACCAATCGGCTGTTTTGGCGCCGCCGCCTTCTTTTGCGCCTGTGCCAGCGCGAATGGCGCGGAGGCCAAAGTGAGCGTGAGTGCGGCAATTATCTTGTTCATAACGGAATTCTCCTTCTCAAAGATTCTATCCCGTTCGCGATGTTCGTTAGGCGACGATTTGCAGTTCGACGAAATCGACATCGGTACTCGGCTCGGGAATGGCCTCGCCAACTTCCGCCATCGCTTCCAAGTGCAGTTCCATCGCCTCGCGAATGTTGCGTTTGGTTTCAGCCAGCGTCGCGCCTGTTGTGATGCAGCCCGGAAGGTCTGGGACGTATGCGCCCCAATTCCTTTCCGCCTTCTCGTAGACGACAGCAAATTTTTTCATGGCTTCTCGGGCTTAAATGCCCGATGGCTTCCCTTCTGCCGGACCAGCCTCCACTGCGCGATTCTAGCAGTTTGATAATGTCACGGACTTTCATTGCTCTCCTCACATTGTCCTGCGGCCCCGCCCGTTCGAACCGCAAGTACGGGCCACGCAAACTCTTCTATACTCACATCGAGAACATTATGCCAATCTCCGTCGTGCGCCTGGACAGTGCTCCTGAAGAATGGCGCTGAGCCCAACTCGCTCGCCAGCCTTTACGGCGGCGAATGCACCACGATGACGCTGCTTGTTTCCGGTTGCCACGCGGCCGAAGCTGGCATTGCAGTGCGCCCTTCTCGACACGCTGGTCGATTTCGGAGCCGCCGTCGAGCCGTTCGGTTCCGGAAAGCGGAGGTCGCCTCTGATGACGGCACTCGCGTTCGGTTATGCCGCCGCGGCAGACGCCCTTGTCAACCGCGGCGCTTCGATACCCAACCTGGCCGCGTCCGCCGGTCTCGGTCGTGTCAGCGAGGCCCGGCAACTCCTCGAAGCCGCCGATGCCGATACGCGCCATCGCGCGCTGGCGGGCCGCGAAGCTGTCGTGCGGCCGCTCGTGGAACGCGGCGCGCGCACCGGTATCGAGGATAGGCTTTATCACAGCACGCCGCTGGGCTGGGCCGACTACGGCGGGCAAACGGCGGTGGCGGAGTATCTGCGTGGCTACAGAAAGTTGTGCGGCTTTACATGAAAGTATTCCGCCAGCTTGCCCGCCGCCGCTTTACTAATCGGACGATGCCCGGACAGGATCTGGCTCACGTAGGACTTGCCGCCAAGAATCGGCGCCAGATCTACTTGCCGCAGACCGCGCTCTTCCATCAGGTATCGCAATACGCCCGCCGGAGAACCGTCCGGATCCGGCTCGATCTCTTCTTCATACTGCATTACCAATGCCGACAAGGTTTCGATAAATCGCTCCATCGCCGGGCTCTGCGCCGTTTCATTTTCCGCCAGAGACTCCAGCAGGGCCGTCATCCCGGACAACTCTTCGCGCGTGCGGGGTTTGGCCGGCTGGTGCGCCACCAGTAGTTCTACGTAGTCTGTATCTACCGTCATAACTTCCAACCTCCCTGATCGTAGGCGGCGTGCGTCAGTCTCGATGGGACCCAAGTTGAATACAATCTTATCGCCCGCCAAATCAACGGAGCGAAATACCGTCCGCAACGCAACAAAGTTTTCGAAAATCTTCGTCGCCAGTTCATACCAGCGGGCCGCCCTCTCAACGGCCTGCGGGTTTTTCGTCACCCGAGCCGCCTCGAAGAGATTGGCCTTGCGTCCAATGAAGGGCCACGGCGGCGCAACTCGCCCATCCAGCACCGAAAAAGGTGCTTTAATGGTCACAGACGGAACCCCATGCTGGACCTGAAAAAAGACATCCAATCGCTAACCACTTTTCGGCGCAACTCGGCCGATTTCATGAAGCAGATCAAGAAGACCAAACGGCCGTTGGTCTTGACCGTGAAAGGGCAGGCGGCCGCGGTTGTGCAGGACGTCGAGGCGTATCAGCGACTCCGTGACATTGCCGCCGCCGCCGATTTCCATGAGGCCGCTCGACAGGGATTAGAGGAGTCGGAGCAGGGGCTAGGCCGCCCCGTTCAGGAATTCTTCGCGGAATTCGAAGCCGCCAATGGCATACCTGGTTAAGATCATGCCCCGCGCCCAGCGGGATCTTGCGCAACTCAAACTCACATAAACGCGAAGGAGTCGCGTACGGCGCTTCGCTGGTACGACGGACTGAAACAAGCCATCCAAACCTTGGGTGCGGATCCGGTCCGGTGTCCTGAAACTCCCGAGGATGCCCGGTTCCGCCATCTGCTGTATGGACGCAAGCCGCCTGTTTACCGCATCATCAGACATCCTGATCTCCAAGGAAATTACTTCGAGCCAATTTCGTAGACAAGGCGCAAATCGGTACCCGGGAACAGAGTCTCGGTGGCGTTGAGTTCGGCGCAGAGGTGGCGGGCTGCGACGTCGTGGGCATTCTGCCCCAAATGATG
>CAMDKT010000581.1 GCA_945900935.1 Candidatus Sulfopaludibacter sp. SbA3
ATTCCGGTAATTGCGCCCATCCACCGGCGTCCGCGCGGCTGTCGTCGTCAAGCCGCCGCCGGTCGTCGCCGCCACCGGATCCACGCTCAAATTGTCGATCGATTTCCCCAGCGTATAGCTCCCGCCAAACAGCAGCCCCGCCGAATCAAACCGCTTGCGCAGTGAGGTTTGGAGCGCATGGTAGTTCGAGTCAGCGCCATTGTCGAGCAGCAATATCTGTCCGAACTGTTGATTCGGACGCAGCTTGCCCGCCAGCGTGTTCTGCTCCAGACGCAACGCCATATTACCCGCCGCGTTAGCGTCTCGGGCGAGGTCGGTCGTCGAGGCAGCCGAATTGGCAAACGCCGGCGTAACGATCCCCTGCTGAATCCACGGTACCGCCACCGCCCCCGCGCAAGCCGTCCCATTCGTCAACGTGCCATCCGCCCGGCATCCTCCGCCGATGGCCACATTCCGCTGCATCGCCAGGAAGCTAGGAATCAGCGGCGCGGAGTCGATCTGGTTCATGTCCCAACTCCGCCACAGCCGCGTTCCGCGCCGGCCCACGTAGCCGACACTCGTCACATAGCCGCGGCCAAAATCGCGCTGGATCGTCACGTTCCACATGTGTACCGTCGGCAGCCGCAGGTTCTGGTCGAACACGCGCGCCGTGGCCGCCGTATTCTGCAGCGAAATCGGCGGTGTCAATTGGCTCGAAGGCTTCGCCGTTGGCGGCGTTAACTGGTTCGGAAACTGGCTCAGCCGCACATCCGGAACGCCCGCGCAACCCGCCGTCGTTGTCCCGCCCGCCACAGCCGTACACCGGTAGACCTGCCCAGGAACGGCCGAGGCGACCGACGTCACTTGGAAAGTCGCCACCGGGTCAAACGCCAACCCATAGCCCGTTCGAATCACAGTCTTCGTCGATCCGCCCGGCGACCAGGCAAAACTCAATCGCGGTGCCACCGCTCCCGCGTTCCTATTCTTAAACCACCGGTCGGCCTTTTCAAAGCTCACCAGTCCGTCCCCCCCGACAATCGACTTGTTGGGTACATACACCCGTCCTCCGGCTTCGGTCGGCGGAGGGTTCAATTCCCAACGCGCGCCGATGCTCATCGTCAGGTTGCGCCGCAGCTTCCATTCATCCTGAAAGAAGAAGTTGTACTGCTTCGTCCGCTGCCCCTGCGCCCAAAGGCTCACCGACTTCTCGCCCGTCAGGAACGGCAGAAACGTGTCCGACTTCAAGTCCCCGATGAAGTTATGCGCCAGCGTCGCCGGTATGCCCAACAGATCGTTCACCATGCCCTGCAGCCGGTTCAAATCGTTCGTCGCAATGCCGGGAACCGTCGCTGTCGCCAGCCCCGGAAACGTGAATCCCGCTGGCGGCCGAATCGTGCGCGACAACGAGATCGCCGGGGTCAGCGAGACGCCGCCCACATCGCCGCGCTGGTCATTGTGCTGGTACATCCGGATATTCCCGCCAAATTTCATCACATGGGCACCCGTGACGAAAGTCATGTTGTTGATGATCTGGTAGGTGTTCACGACGCGGCGCGTCCGCGGACCGGCAACATAATCAACCGACGAGTTATTGAACGTAAACCGCGGCGCATTCGGGAACGCCGGGTTGGCCTCTCCTTGCGTGAACAGGAAGTCGAACCGCGAAAAGCCCAGCGTCAATTCATTCACCAGCCGAGGCGATAACACGCTGCGCAAACCCACCGCGATATTCGTCGCCGGCCGGTGTACCTCGCCCTGCGCCGGATAGCCCGGCAACACGATGGGCCGGCCGTTCAACGGGTCGCCATTCAACGTGCTCTGCTCCGCGCCCAGGTAACGCCCGAACAGATTGTGCCTGTCGTTGATCACATGGTCAATGCGCGCCAGATACTGCGGCCCGCGAATCTGAAACGGCGAGTTCCACTGGTAGTTTCCGGTGTTAAATCCATCCCCGGAGTTCAACGCATTCGGCGCCGGATAACCGCCCAGCACGCTCTTCACCGACGGATCCAACCCGCGCCGCAACGGGTCGTTGGCGAAGATGTTGTAGCTCGCCACGCAATTGGCATCCGTCGGGCTCGCGCAGTCCCGCACCCCCGGCGCATACCCTCCGCCTGGACCCGTCAACAGGATCGGAGTATTCTGCGTCACTCGCTGGCCGTTCACCGTCAGCGGATTCCGGTTGTCCACCACAAAGTACTTGAAGATCCCGTTCAACGCCGACGGCTGATACAGCGACACCGTCCCAAACGACTTATCAATCGGATCGGCAAAGTTCACCTTCTGCCCCTGCCACGATCCAAAGAAAAACGTCTTGTTCTTCCGGATCGGCCCGCCCAGCTCAAGCCCGTACTGGTTCAGCTTGATGATCGGCTTCTGCCGCCCCTGCGCATTCGAATAGAACTCATTGGCGTTCAGCTTCGTATTCCGGAAGAACTCAAACGCCGTCCCGTGGAACTGATTCGTCCCGCTCCGCGTCGCCACCGAAACATTCGCGCCCGAGTTCCGTCCCTCATCCGCCGACGGATTCTGCGTCGTCACCTTGAACTCCTGCACGTTGTCCGGATTCAACCGGAACAGGTTCTGCGTCGGGTTCGGATTCGTACTTTCATTCGCCTCAATACCGTCAATCGTCACGTTGCCCGCGCCCGTCCGCGCCCCGTTCACGCTCACCTGATTGCCCGACCGCTGCACCACGCCGGGCTCAAAAATCAGCAAGTTCAGCGGATTCCGCCCATTCAGCGGCATCGCCTCAATCACCTTTCGCTCAATCACGTTGCCGATCGTCGCGTTGTTGGTCTGCAGCGTCTCCGCCGTCGCCTCCACGATCACCGTTTCCGTCGCGGCGCCAATGTCGAGCTTCGCGTTCACCGTCGCCGGCGTGTTGATCTGCAACACGATCTTCGTCAACTGGAACTTCTTAAATCCCGTCTTGTCGACGGACAAAGTGTAGGAGCCAACCGGGATCGACGGAAACGCATACAGCCCCGCATCGGTCGTCACAACGGAGTATTTCAAACCCGTCGCCTCATTCACCGCCGTCACGTTCGCGCCCGGAACAGACGCCGCCGTCGAATCGGAAACGGTGCCCGACAACTGTGTGGTCGAAGTCTGGCCGAAAAGCCCTAAACTCGCGACTGCGAGTAACGAAAAGCAACGCATGGAAGCAACCCCCTAAAGATGTGTTGCCTCCATAATAGCGGCATTACGGCAATTCGCGAATGGCGATATTCCGGAACCGGTGCTTCCCGCCCGGCACCCAGCGATTGCCGGCATGAACCTGCACCGCCGCCATGCCGTCAACGGCCCCGCCCGGCAAGTGGTTCGCCGTATCCGTCCAATCGGTGATCTTTACGCCGTTCATCCACACCTGAATATGCGGCACATCGCCTTCAATCCGGGCCCGCAGATGGTTCCACTCCCCGCGCTTATACCACTCCTGCCAAGCCGGAATGAACGTCGTAACGCCCGTCAATCGCTCTCCATACACGCCGCCCACCGTGCCTCCGTCCAGATAATCCAGCAACACTTGATACCCTTCGCCTTTCTCCGTTGCCCGCAGGAACAGCCCGCTGTCGCACCCATAATCCGGATTGATCTCCAAACTGACTTCGAAATTTTTGTACCGCTTGTCCGTAAGCAAAACGCCCCCGTGCCCCGGCTTGTCCTGCGTCCCCGTTATCGCTTCGCGGTCCACCACCCAACCGCTCGTCTTTCCATGATGATTCGTCTGGCTGATGTGCCACCCGCTCAAATCCGTCCCGTTGAAAACAGGGCGAAACATCGACGCGCCCGGGACCAGCTCAAACCGGTGCGGCTTCGGCATCGCCGTCTCCCGCTGCTTCGCAACCAACTCCGCTTCCACTTTGTCTAACGCCGCCATCGCCTCCGCCATCGTCTCCTTCACGTCGCCGGCCAGCGGCACTTGCAGCGTTCGCCACCGCGCCTGATGCACGCCAACGTGCTTGATCGTCAACGAGTGTACGCGCGCGGCCTGCTCCCACATCGGCGTCTTGATCGTCGCCAGATTCACGCCCGCCGCCCACTCCGCCGCCGATTTCGTCACCGCCTCCGATCCATCAATCCGCAGAGTGTACAGCCCCGCCGCCAGTCCGGAAACGCTCACCATCTGCCGGTTCAACGTCTCCACAAAATCGGAAGACTTCACCGCCAGCGCCATCA
>CAMDKT010000582.1 GCA_945900935.1 Candidatus Sulfopaludibacter sp. SbA3
CGTGGCTACGAACTCGCTCACCGGCGTCAGCCGCGCCACGGAGTCCAACGTGCAGGGAAACTACACGATTCCCGCGCTGCCGCCAGGGAAGTACCAGATCTCGGTTCAGGGAGACGGGTTCCGGCCAATCAGCCGCGGCGGCATCACCCTCGAAGTGGATCAGGTAGCGCGAATCGACTTCGCGATGGAGGTCGGATCCGTCAGTGACTCCATCAATGTGACCGCGCAAGTGCCCCTGTTGCAAACCAGCTCCGGATCGCTGGGGCAGGTGATTGAGTCAAAACAGTTCACGGACATGCCCTTGAACGATCGGGGGGCGCTCGGCCTGCTATCGCTGAGCGATGGAATCGCACCGAGCCGCAATCAGGACTCGAACAGTTTCAATAATTCGAATGCGTTCAGCGCCAACGGCTCGCGGCCGGGCCAGAATGAAATTCTTCTGGATGGCGCGCCGAACACCCTTCCGGGCGTGTGGCCCGGGCGGGGGATTCTGGGAACGCCGATTCAAGTCGACGCCGTACAGGAGTTCAAAGTCCAGACCAGCGCGTTTTCGGCGGAGTACGGACGCACCAGTGGCGGACTGGTGAATATGGTGACGCGCTCTGGCGGCAATAGCTGGCACGGCAGTGCGTCAGAGTATCTGCGGAATTCGCGCCTCGATGCAAACGACTTCTTCAACAACCGCAGCGGCCTGCCCCTCACCAGCTTCAAACGCAACCAGTTCGGCGGGACGTTAAGCGGACCCATCCTGCGGAACCGCACGTTCTTCTTCGCGAACTATCAGGGAACTCGGGCGAGCGTCGCGCAAAGCCGAACGACTACCGTGCCGACGGAAGCCATGCGCGCGGGCGATTTCTCCCAACTGACCACGCTGCAAGGCCAGCCCGTTCTGCTCTATGACCCCCTCACTACGACGATCACCGCCGGCAATCCTATTCGTCAGCCCTTTGCCGGGAACCGGATCCCCAGCGCCCGCATTGACCCGGTCGCGCGAAATATCGCGGGCTATTTCCCCAAGCCTAATGCCACCGGATCGGTGAACAATCTCGCCCAGGCTGGGGCGAGCCGGCAGAATGCGGACATCTACGGAGCGCGCGTCGACCATGCGATTTCCAGCCGCCAGAACCTGTTCGTGCGCGTCACGCAGAACCGCGATGACGGACTCGATCCGAGATGGTTGGACAGCGCCGCGCAGGGGATCATCGGGCTCCTTCAGGATGTTACGTCCGTCGCTGCCGACTATACGTTCACGCTCAGTCCATCGGCCGTGCTCAGTGTTCGTTATGGCTTCGCGAACCGCGTACACGACAATCCCGATCCCGCGATCGGCTTCGACCTCACGAAACTGGGATTTCCGAACTATGTCAACGCGGAAGCGAAGATAAAAGTGTTCCCTTCGATCGTCACGAACGGTTACATGGGCATGGGAAATAACCAGGGGATCAATGCGTTCTACTATCGAACGCAGTCCTTCCAGGCCAGCCTGACGAAGATCACCGGTTCACACACGTTTAAGCTTGGCGCGGACCTGCGTGTGAACGCGGTGGATCAGGACCGCGGCACCGACCCCAGCGGGACCTATTCGTTTAACCGGACGTTCACCCAGGGACCGAATGCGAACCGCGGTGGAGCTACCTTCGGCGATGGCTTTGCGTCCCTCCTGCTGGGCACACCCGCCAGCGGGCAACTCGGCACCGCCGTCAAAGCGATTTCGAAGAATCCATACTACGCTTTCTATCTCCAGGACGATTGGAAGATAACTTCGAAACTCACCTTGAACCTGGGTCTGCGCTACGATTTGGAGTTGCCGCGTTTTGAATCTGGGAACCAGCTCGATTGGTTCGATTACAACGTCATTTCTCCACTCAGCGGAAAGGTCCCCGGTGTCGGCGAGCTCCGTGGCGGCTTGCGGTTTGCCGGCGTCGACGGCAACCCCCGGCGGCATTTCAACACAGACCGAGTGAACTTCGCGCCCCGCTTCGGCTTCGCCTATCAACTGGATGCCAAGACTGTTGTGCGGGGCGGAGCCGGTCTCTTCTTCGCTCCCGGCAGCATTGGCGCCGCGGGCTTCAACATTGCTTCCCAGGCGTTTGCGCCCTCCACGTCATTCGTCGGTTCGCTCGACGGCCTGACGCCGATCCAGACTCTCGCAAATCCATTTCCCAACGGCTTTGCCGTCACGGAGGGCAGCCGCAATGGACTGCTTTCGCAGGTCGGGCAAAACGTGGCTCGCCTGTATGACCGCAATGCCCCGATGCCCTATCACGCGCAATGGAATTTCAGCCTGCAGCGTGAGATCGCCGGCTTCGCCTTGCAGGCGGCTTACTCGGCAAACCGCGGCGTGCATTTGGCCGACGCGGCCGGCTTCAACATCAACCAGCTTCGGCCTGAAACCCTTGCGCTTGGCGCGGCGCTTCAGCAGTTGGTGCCGAATCCGTTTTTCGGGATCATCACCGCCCCCGGTCAGTTGCGCGCCGCGACGGTGACGCGCGGCCAGTTACTGCGCCCCTATCCGCAGTTTGACAACCTCACCGTGTTCAACCCCGCCGCTGGCGGGTCCATCTATCACGGCCTGTCTCTGAAAGCCGAGCGGCGGTTCTCAAACGGCGTTGGCATTTTGAGCTCGTGGACGGTCTCAAAGAATATCAGCGACGCCTCGGCCACTTTGGGGCAGACCGTACCCCACCAGGATGCCTACAACCGCCGGGCCAGCCGGTCCCTGGTGGAGGCGGATATTCCGCAGCGCTTTGTCGCAAGTGCCAGTTATGAACTGCCGTTTGGAAAAGGGAAGCGGTTCGGCGCCACCTGGCACCGATCCGGCGACTTGCTTCTGGGTGGATGGCAGATCAACGCCATGCTCCTGTCCCAGTCCGGGTTCCCGCTGGCGCTGACAAATAGCCCGAACACGGCAAACGCGCTGGGAGGCACACAACGTCCCAACAGCCGCGGATACAATGCGAGTCTCTCGGGTCCGGTTCAGGACCGCCTGAACGCCTATGTGGATGCCAAAGCGTTTTCCGCCCCGGATCCCTTCACCTATGGCAATGTCGGCCGGACGCTGCCTGATGTCCGCGGACCGCGACTCAGCAACATGAATCTGTCCCTCTTGAAGACCTTCGCGATCACCGAAAAGGTGAATACCCAGTTCCGTGCAGAAGGGTTCAACCTGAGCAACTCACCGATGTTCGGTATGCCGAATCAAGCGTTTGGGTCGGCGGCCTTCGGCACGATTACGGGTACGCAGAACACGCCGCGTCAAGTCCAGTTGGCGTTGCGGTTGTACTTCTGACAGGAAAACAGCTGCTGCAGCGGCCGGCTCGCCGTAAATGCCCGGGATTATTATGGAAAGCGGGGGCTACTCGGAGCGCTCACAAGTCTGACTCATGAATACTCTTTCTAATGGAAATGTCGCCAGGCGCCGGTTTCTCGGGCTTGGTCTTGGACTCACGGGCATCACCTTGCGCGGTGCGGATGCACCGGCAAAACCAAACGTCCTCTTCCTGGCCGTGGACGACCTGCGCCCGGAATTGGGATGCTATGGCGTCCCCGGCATCAACAGCCCAAACATCGATCGCATCGCCAGGCAGGGCATTGTGTTCCGTCGAGCCTACTGTCAGCAGGCCGTTTGCTCGCCTTCGCGAACCAGTCTCTTGACCGGGACCCGGCCCGATACCAGCAAAGTATGGGATCTGGTGACGCATTTCCGGGACGCGATACCGGACGTAGTCACGCTTCCGCAGCACTTCAAAAATCACGGCTACTTCGTTCGCGGAATGGGGAAGATTTTTCATCCGAGTGTGAACGACGAACCGTCCTGGTCCGTGCCCTGGGAGACCCCGAAAGCCCCGGACTATGCGCTGGCCGATCCAGCGGACCGCCGCAAAACCAAGGCGCGCGAAGACAAGGGGAAGGGCGCGAAGGGGCCCGTTTCAGAAGCCGCCGATGTCCCCGACAATACTTTCAAAGACGGCAAAGTAGCTGACTTGGCCGTCAGCGCCCTGCGCGAAAGGAAAGGAAAGTCTACGCCGTTTTTCCTTGCCGTCGGATTTGCGAAACCCCATCTGCCATTCGTCGCGCCAAAGCGGTATTGGGACATGTACGACCCGGCGAAGATTCCGCTGGCGCCGAATCGTCATCACCCCGACGGTGCCCCGGAGTA
>CAMDKT010000583.1 GCA_945900935.1 Candidatus Sulfopaludibacter sp. SbA3
GGTGAACTGTCTGGTATTTTTCCGGAAGGGCAGATCACCCGCACCGGCCATTTGCTGCCCTTCAAGCGCGGTTATGAGCGCATCGCCGAGTCGAAAAAGGGCGTGCATTCGCCGATCATTCCGGCCTGGATTGAAGGGCTGTACGGCCATCCGCTCAGCATGAAGGGCGGCAAACTGTTCGGAACCTGGGACCTGTGGAACCGCCCGAAAGTCACCGTGATCGTGGGCAAGCCGGTGACCGGGCCGATCCCTCCGGAAGCGCTGCGGGCGCATGTGATGGATCTGGCGAGCCAGGCCGCCACCGATAAGCGCGAAGCCAACGACACCATCGGCCGCCGGTTCGTTGCGGCGGCCAGGTCGCAATGGGGCCGGCTTGGAATCGCCGATTCCTTCGGCAAGGAAATGACGTTTGGAAAGACGCTCATCGGCGCGCTGCTGTTGCGCCGATGGCTCGATAAAAACGCGCCGGATCAGCCGATGATCGGGCTGCTGCTGCCGAACTCCGTTGGCACCGCGCTCGCCAATATCGCGGTCACCTTGAGCGGCCGGACGGTCGTGAATTTGAACTTCACGGCGGGTGCCGCGTCAATGGCTTCGGCGATTGAACAATGCGGGATTAAGACTGTTTTAAGTTCCAAGCTGTTCCTGGTGAAACAGAAAATTGACCCGATGCCCGGCGTGGTTTATCTGGAGGAACTGATCCCGAAATTTACAGGTGTCGATAAGGCGATCGCGTTTTTCCAGGCGCGATTCCTGCCGACCGGGATGTTGGCCAAGGGCCAGACCGACGACGTCGCCGCCATCATCTTTTCCAGCGGCAGCACCGGCGAACCGAAGGGCGTCGAGTTGACGCATTGGAACCTGCTCTCGAACATGGATTCGGTGGCGCAAGTGTATCCCGTGGGGCCCTCCGATGTGATGCTCGGCATCCTGCCGTTCTTCCATTCGTTTGGGTTTGGCTACAACTTGTGGTTCCCGCTGTTAAACCGGTTTCCGGTGGTTTTCCATCCGAATCCGAATGACGCCAAGACCATCGGCGAACTGTCGGAGAAATACGGCGCGACGTTCCTGTTGTCGACGCCGACCTTCGCCGCCGGCTACGCCCGGAAATGCACGAAGGAGCAGTTTTCGAAAATTCGTTATGTGCTGGTTGGCGCGGAAAAGCTCCGGCCCGCAGTGGCGCGGCAGTTCGAAGAGAAGTTCGGCATTCGCATGCACGAGGGGTATGGCTGTACGGAAATGGCCCCTGTGGTCAGCGTCAATGGACCCGACTTTGTTTCCGATGACCCGGCGCAATCGAGCCAGCTTGGATTCAAGTGCGAAAGCGTCGGCCGGCCGCTGCCCGGCGTGAGTTTACGCTTTGTGGATCCGGCGACGCTGGAGCCGGTGGCGTATGGCCAGGAGGGCATGTTGCTGGTGAAAGGCCCGAGCCGGATGCGCGGTTATCTTGGCCAGCCGGAGCGGACGCAAAAGGTGCTTATCGACGGCTATTACAACACCGGCGATATGGCGCGATTGGACGAGGAAGGGTTCCTGTTTATCACCGGCCGTTTGTCGCGATTCTCAAAGATCGGCGGCGAGATGGTGCCGCATTTGAAAGTGGAGGAGTGTCTGCAGGACATCATGGAAGACGCCGCCTGCCTGGTGATGGGCGTGCCGGACCCGCAGCGAGGGGAGCGGCTGGTGGTGCTGCACACGCATCCAACATTGACCCCAGCGGCGATGGTCGAACATTTGAACAGGGCCGAATTGCCAGCGCTGTGGATTCCGAAACCGAACCACTTCTTCGCCATCGATTCCATTCCGACGCTGGGAACAGGCAAAACGGATCTTCGGAAGTCAACGGATCTGGCGGTGGCGTTGGCGTCGAAAGTAAGGCAGCCGACGGTGGCCGACTAATCCCCCTTCACAATCTTCCCAAACATCTGCCCGCCGTGATTCTTGCCGCTCCACGTTCCGGCGTATTGGTCCCGGTAAAGCATCACGCGGGCGGTCCAGGTGCCGACGCCGGGGATCGTCATGTCGGTCAACGTGATCACGGGCGTATCCCCGGCCCATTTCAATGTGATCGGAATGGGCACGGGGAGGTCCTTCCCGTCGTAACGCAGTCGCGTCTTGAACAGCCACGTATCGCCGCTCACCTTGGTGACGCTTTCAATCTTGTACTTCTCCGGGCCGAAAGTGCCTTCTTTATTGGTCCGCGTTGAATAGCCGAGAAGCGTCACGTTCTGCATGCGCTCCTGAAACAGCCGCTCATAATCGGCTTGCTGCGAAACCGTTTTTGCACAGCCGCTAAGCAACAACAAGCCGACGAGAAAACCTTTCATTTGCGCTTATTCTCCATCCAAATGACGTTCTTCGTGGTCTGGCCGGCGATCAAAACATCCAGATCGCCGTCGTTGTCCATGTCGACCAGCCGGATATCGTAAGCCGCGTTGCCGTACCAGATGTCGTGCCGGGTAAACCGTCCTTTTCCATCGTTTTCAAACCACGCGACGATATGGCTGTCTTTCGCGCAAGTCACGGCGTCAATGTCGCCATCGCCATCGATATCGCCAGTCGCCAAATCGTGCGGGCCGCCTAATTCGCTATCCACTTCATGCGCCTTCCAATCGGGCGCTTCGAACCAGACCACACCGAAACCGTGGCCGCGCGTAGCGAAGAAATCCTTCTTGCCATCGCCGTTCACATCGAAGATCGCGATGTTCGTCGCCCCTGGCTGCTTATCGGCGATCAGATGTTTTTTCCACGAACCCTGGCGCGGATTGGCTGGCGCTTCCCACCAGGCGAAGTAGTTGCCGTCGGCTCCGGTTTTCGCGCCAACGGCAATATCGGCGCGGCCGTCGCCGTTCACATCGCCGATGCCCATGTAGTGGCTCAACCCCGGCGCGTCCTTCATCGCGAACACTGTCCGCTCCCATTTCGGCGGCTTAAACCAGGCGATGGAATTCGAAAACATCCCCGTTGGCTGCCCGCTGTTGCCCACCAGATCGGGCTTGCCGTCGCCATCGATATCGCCCGCGATCAGGCCGTGAACGCCGTTCACCCCGCCTTGCGCGTGGCTGTCGATAACGTGATACTTCCATTTGTCTTTCAGCGGATTTTTCGGGCGTTCAAGCCAGAAAATCAGCCCTGGCGAGTACTGCGCGCCAATCCAATCCGTGTCCCCATCGCCGTCCACGTCGAAGGCCTCGGAATGAATCGCCCAGTTGCCTTCGTGCAGCACCGTTGGCTTCCAGTCCGGGGCAGTATAGAGGATCGTCCGCTTATTCGTTTCGTCGTTGACGATGATGTCTTTCTTTCCGTCGCCGGTGAAATCGGCGGCGATGGCGGTATGGTTAGCGAAGTCTTTTACCACCTCATGATGCCGCCAAGCCGGCTTGGTTTCGTTCCAGTAGATTTTGATATTTGCCGTCTTGCGGCCAACGCCGATGATGTCGGCAAGGCCGTCGCCGTTGAGGTCGGCGACATCGATATCTTCCGCGGCCATGCCGCCATCGTCAACCAAAGCAGTGCGAGCCCACTTCCCCGCCCCGCCGCGCTGATAGACAGCGACACCGAAATTTTTATCGCGCCAGCCGACGGCGAGATCGTCTGCGCCATCACCGTCGAAGTCGCCCCAGCCCAGGGCGTGGGCCTGCGCCAGCCGTTCTTCAATGAACTGGCGAGGCCACATTTTGCCGTCCCATTTCTTCGGTCCGCGCAATGGCGGCGCGGCCTGCGGATTCATTTTCGGCGGTGGCTCCTCATAAATCACGATGCCATTGCCGTGCCACGGTTCTACCGTTGCAATGGCCCGTTGCAGGCCATTGATCATACCCATTTTGATTTCACCCGGCGCGCCTTCGCCCAATTGGCGCTTGGTCCATGCGCCCGCGGCCTTCTTGATGACATACATTCCATCACGCGAAGCGGCAATAATTTCATCGCCCTTTTCGCCGTCGAAATCGGTGACGATGAAGTTGTGGATAATGTGTAGCGAGTCGTCGGCGACTTCCGTTTTCCAAGGTTCTTTGGCCGGATCCTTCGGCGGATGCAGAACTAAAATCCGCGCGCCCGCGCCTTCCCAATTGGGCCCTTTGCTGCCGCGGCCGTGAAGCGGGACGACGATCAATTCCTTCTCGCCGTCGCCGTCGATATCGCCGA
>CAMDKT010000584.1 GCA_945900935.1 Candidatus Sulfopaludibacter sp. SbA3
GCTGGCGGGTTTTTGCTGATCGCGTACGGGACCGCCGTCGCCGCTGCCGCTCCGGCGGGATCCTGCGGAGCGGCATTCGGCGTTCCCGGTGCCGAAGCGACATCGCTCTTCGTGTATTGCGACGGATCGCAGACCGTGTATCAGGCTGAAATAGCGGCCGCCGGCACGTACCGCGGATCGTTGACAGACCTTTCTTCCGGCGGGCCGCGTTTTGAAATCAATGGCCTCCGCGTAGGATCTTTCCGTGTCTCCCGCCCGGCGCTGACGTGGGAGCTAACGACGCTGGAAACCGCCTTTCAGGCAAATGCCGTACTCAACGCGGCCAGTTTTACCGCTGATTACGCGCCGGGTACGGCGATTTCCATCTTTGGGCTAGGGCTTGCGAGTGCAAATAGTGAGACGGCAGTGGAAATTGGCGGTCTACCCGCGCAAGTTCTGTTCGCCACGCCGTTTCAAGTGAACGCCGTCATCCCGCTTACTCTGGTGACGGGTACGTGGCCCATGCGGGTTACCAGCGTGTTCGGGATTTCCGAGGCGCAAATCGACATTCGGGATGCGGCACCGGGCATTTTCCGGTTATCGGAGACACAGGCCGCGGTTACCAATCAGGACGGGTCGTTGAACGCGCCGAATAACCCGGCTGGCCGCGGGCAAATCGTGGTGGTCTATGGCACTGGATTTGGCGCGGTACAGGCGGCCCAGGGCGCGCTCCGCCGGACGGCGATCCCGGTGACCGTTCGCGGCGCCGGGGTGGAGCTGGCCGTTGTGTACTCCGGACTCACTCCTGGGTCCATCGGGCTCTATCAGTTGAATGTGCAACTGCCAGCGGACATGCCGCCGGGCCTGTTTCAGGTCCTGGAAATTCGCCAGGCAGGCTTTACGGCCAATCCTGTCTCCATCGCAATCCGTTGATTCAGAAGAGGTTGCTTGATTTTTAAAGAAAATTCCAGCCAAACGGAAATCAGCGCCATTTAGTACTGGCAATTTGGCTCCGAGATTGCAATACTTTATGAAAGAAGGCTCGCGTACCGATTTTCGGATACGGCTTTCCAGTGTTAGGCGCAATTTCCGCCGCTAGAATCCAGCGGCCAAAAAAAATAAAAACAATAAAAACAACAACACACGCTCAGCCCGCATTCACCGCATCGCAACTAACCCGGCTTACCGCCGGACCGGCCGATGAAGGTTTAGTGGAGCCAAGCAAAACTTTCTGGGTAAAATTTCATTCGTTCGAATTTAAGAAAAATGTTTAAGGAGAAGGAAATGGTAGATTTCCGTAAATGGTTCCCTGCTTTGGCAGTGGTCGCGCTGGCCTTTGGCGCAGCGTCCACCGCTAACGCACAAGCGGCCCCCCCGGCGTTAAGCTGTGTTGGTAACGCCGGTGTTCCGCCAATCGTTCGGTCTGAAGGTTTGACCGAACTGGTTGGCGATCTTGTTCTCAACTGTAACGGTGGCGTTCCCACCGCCGCGGCCGCACTTGTTCCCCAGGCAAATATTCAGATCTTTCTGAATACGAACATCACGAGCAGACTCCTGGCCGATCCCTGGAGCGAAGCGCTCCTGATGATCGACGAACCGTCCGCCGCCAATCAAACCTATTGCACGACAAATGGTGGTTGCACGGCCACTGGCGTCAATGCCGGCAGCCCGGTCACCAGCGTTAATTACGCCGTTCCTGGCGCAACCACTGTCAAGAACGTGTATCAAGGTCGCCAATCCGGTGCCAACTCGATCGTATGGCTCGGCGTTCCGATCGATCCTCCGGGAACGAACGCAACCCGTATCATCCGCATCACCAACGTTCGCGCCAATGCGAACCAGTTGGGGACATCGAGCACCTTGATCCCCACGCAAATCGTCATGTTCATCTCGGTTACCGGCACGACTTCGGTCCCGATCAACAACCCGCAACAGACGGTTGCGTTCATTCAACCCGGTATGACTTTCGGTACCCGGTCGGTGAAGTCCTCCTACCTGCAGTGCGTTTCCTGGAACAAGGACGCGGCGACTGACAGTTCGAAGGCATTCCCGGGCGGCGAAGGATTCGGCTCGGTTCTTCGATACACCGAAGGATTCGCCAGTGCGTTTAAGGTTCGCAATACTGTGGCCTTCGGCAGCGCTGACGCCTCCGCGACTCCTGTGGCGCAGAATAGTCCTGGAGCGATCTATAACACCGAAACGGGCTTCTACAATCCCGCTGCGGTCGGCGGCAACAGTGTTGCCCTTGCCGGTTTGGCTGACCACGGTACGCGCCTGATGGCTCGTTTCGCTAACGTGCCCGCAGGTGTTGCCCTTTACGCCTCGGTTTATCCCGTGATAAGCAGCAGCGCTCCGGCTCTCACCAGCGTTCTCACCAGTGCTGCGTCCGGAACCTCTACCCATGCCCGGTTGGTGACAACCAACAACGAAGGCGGAGGCGCGTTCTCGGCTACCTCAGCTACAGGTTCTTATACCCCTACTGGTTTGACTGTAGCGGGTTACGCCCCCGTCGCCCTCAACAATGGCACCGGTCAAGCGGTTTGGGAAGTGATGCAGGCAGATCCCTTCATCGGCCAAACCTATGAATTCGGTGTTGCTGCTTCGTTCGTCGCCAACACGTCGAGCAACCTGCCCGGCCTCGGCACGGCGACGGTTGCCGGCAGCTTCGCGCCGCTGAGCACCGTTACCACGGCCCACGCTACGGCTCCCATCCCCCGCTTTGCCGATACCGGCGTAGCGCGGACCTTGTTCACTCTCAACGCCTGCACATCGAACATCCTGTTCGTGTTCCTGACCAACCAGGCTGGCTTCGACTCCGGTATTGCCATCAGCAACACCTCGGTTGATCCGTTTGGCACGGCTCCGCAGAGCGGTCCTTGCAAGTTGAACTACTACGGTGAGACCACCGGTGGCGGCGCTGCTCCGGCAGCCCAGACCTCCGCGGTTGTGCCGGCTGGTAAGCAACTGCTGGCCGTCCTGTCCACAGGCGGTAACTATGGAATCGCGGCCACGCCGGGCTTCCAGGGTTACATGATTGCTCAGTGCTCGTTCCAGTACGCTCACGGCTTCGCTTTCATCAGCGACGTCGGTGCGAACCGCGTTTCGGAAGCTTATCTCGCCCTCATTCTTGATGGCGCGTTGGCCCCCCGTACGTTGTTCCTCAGCGAAATCCTGGGCCACTAAAGCAGTCGCCTTTCAGGCGTAACAATGGTGAAAGGGGAGTCTTCGGCCTCCCCTTTTTCTTTTGGTTTTGTTCCCGGTTTTGTGGTAGGAGTTAACCATGGCTCTCGATATTCAGTTGGAACGCCAACAGGCTCACACGCTGCTCGATCAACTGCCGCCCGCCAAGCTAGGCGCGGTGCGCTCGCTGCTTGAAGTCATGGTCGATGACGATGACGACGAGGAGTTGACCGAGGAAGACCGCCGCGCCCTTCGGGCTTCGGAAGAGTACTTCCGCAACGGCGGCCAAGGCATCCCGTTCGCAAAGGTTATCGCTGAGCTCGGCTTCACCATGGAGCAGATCCGCGCCGGCTCTAAAGGCGATTGAAGCTTGTGAAGAAAATCCACTTCGAGCCTGAGGTTCCAGCCCAGGTCCGAGCCATCCCTCAGCACATCGCCATGACGATTCTCGAAGCCATTCACCGTTACGCCCAAACCGGAGCGGGCCGCGTCAAGCCTTTGTCCGGCGAGTTCGAGGGCTTCCTCCGACTCCGCGTTGGCAAACACAGGGTGTTTTTCAAAGAAACCGCTGTCGCCCTCACGATCCACCGCGTCGCCGACCGCCGCGACGCTTACCGCTGAGCCGCGCTTTGCCACTCAAACATAGTCCGTCATTCCTTCTCGATAGCGGTCGGTCTTCGCGCACGCGGTTCCTCAGCGAACCCCTGGGCCACTCAAGCAGTCGGTCAAGGGGGAGGCTACGGGGCTACGGCAACTTCCTTTTCTTGTGTGACGGGTATTGCTATTCTGGGACCCTGCGGAGACAGGAGGATCAAACTGCTGCCATGGAGATTCAATTTACATCGCGTATTTTTAGAGAAGGGCGCAGCTACGTGGCTCACGCACGGGAGTTGGATGTCTCCTCTTGCGGCGGGAGCGAAGCCAGGGCTCTCCGGAATCTCAAGGAGGCAGTGCGGCTGTTTTTGGAAGAAGCGAAGAGAATG
>CAMDKT010000585.1 GCA_945900935.1 Candidatus Sulfopaludibacter sp. SbA3
GGAGGCTCTACCCGTGTTGCGCTAAGCTCCGTGGTATATACGATGCCTCGCCCCTAACGCGCTCGATTCATTGAGGTTATGAACTATTTCTGCTTCAACGTAGGAAACTCCCGCTAGTGTCCAGGTTGCGCTGGCGGCGCGGCGTTTCAGGGAGTCAACGAAATAGCGGGAAAGCCGCGTGCCATCGGCGACCAGGCAGATGCGCGATGTTCGCGGATGAATTTTGAGCGCCAATTCGATCATTGTCAGTTCGGCGAAGACTTCGATTACGCCGGCGAAGCGGCCCCTGGGAAGAGACGCGAGAAAGGAACGGTCACTAACGCCGCCGAAGACGACGGGCGTGCCGGGGAATAAGGCGGCGTCTGTATGGAGCAGTTCGAGGGCCTCGTCGTCGGTGGCGATAATCAGATCGAAATGTTGATGGGCGTATTGATTCCGGTAGCGGGCGCGGAACTCGTCGGCGAAGCGCGGGTTTCTCGCCGCGTCGAGAAAATCCACCCAGGTTTGCACTTCAAGGACCGTGGAATCCAATTGACTCTGGATGCCGCGCAACTGCCCTTCCGTCCATTCGACGCCGGGCCGATAAGAGTTGAGAATGAAAACTCGCTTGGCTGCGGCGGGCGCGGCAGCGGCGTGTGTAGCTGCGAGGAGCAATCCCAGTACTGCCAGGATCTGTAACATTTGGATCTGAACCCCCGAGTATAGATCAATCGACTCTGGTAACGAATGCTCGCCTTGCCCATTGCGGGATTGCGCGCATACTTAAAGGCAAACCGTCACGCGCAGGAACGTAGCCGGGATTGCAGTGCCGCCGCCCGCGTTCGTGTTCTGCGCATGCGCCAGTTCCAACAGTTGATTGTGGAGTTCCTCCACCTTTCCGGCCTTCTCCGCCGCCTCGAAAGCGTTCATCGTCGGGCCATAGAATCGCCGGAATAGTTCGATGACTTGCGTTGGGTTTTTATCAGGCGAAATGAAATGGAACGTGTCCCTGACCATGGATATCTTTTCGCTGGATACGCCGGCCTGGCCAAAGCGGTCGATGATATGTGTATCCACGCCCCACGTCATGGGACTGACGAAGCCCTCCGGAGGCGGAGGCATAAAAGATGAGCTGATTTTCAGCAACTGGGACACGAATGACGTTGGATCGTTGGGAATCCAGTTGCCCATCACAATGCGGCCGCCTGGTTTGGTGACCCGGACCATCTCCCTGGCGACGTCGAAGGGCCTGGGCGCGAACATGGCGCCGAATACGGAGAGGGTCAAATCAAACGAATGGCTGTCGACCCCTTGCAGATCGCACGCATCTCCCTCTTGAAATTTCAATTGGCTGAGACCTGCCGCCGCCGCTCGTTGATTCCCAGCGGCAACCAGGTTTCCGGCGATGTCGATTCCAACAACGTCCGCGCCCAATCGGGCCAGCGGAACGGCCGTGGTACCATCGCCGCAACCGAGGTCCAATGCCCGCAGCGGCGGCTTAATCCCGAGAGACGCAACCAGTGCTTCTCCGGATTCACGCATCAAGGCGGCAATCTCGGTAAAGTCGCCTTTCTCCCACAACGCTTTATTTGGATTCATGATTAGGTCCTTTCCCTTTAGATCCCCGCCGACGCAATCGCCGACTGCCATTTCTCCGGCAGAATACTGCGCCATTTGCGGATTACCAGTTCCAACAAATTTAATACCACGGCCAAGCCCAGCAAGCCCGGCCAGAGTCGCGTGACCGCCGGAACGCTGCGGCCTTGCGGGTCGAACACCTGTTTCGGCGAAGGATTGTATCGACCGCCGGTGAAACCGGTCATCTGCCGCAATAACTGCTCATTGTTCCCGTAGTCGGCCAATTCCACTTCCTGCCGATAGTAACCCGTTTCCGGAAAAAAGCGGCTGTCTTCCAGCGGACGGATGCGGAACAGTCCCTGGCGGGTGCCTATATTAACGCGCCCTTTATACAGTCCGTCGCCGGCTTTGCGGACCTCGACAGGCTGGCGGAAATTATCGGGGCCCAGAATGAAAATCGCCGGTACGGTCTTCGGATCGGGGACGTTGCGGGCAAGGCGGTAGGTGACGTCGAGTCCGCCGCTGACGGCGTCATACTCAGCGGTGGCTTCGCCGGCCTGGGCGTGAGGGAGAATGTCGCGGAAGAGGTTGGCCCACAGACGGTCAAAGCCTTTCCATGTGAGCCATGGCTCGGCCCAGCGGTTCTTGGCGTCGGAAGTGAAGACAGTCACGCGGCCGAGGCCGTACTGCCAGCGGGCGAGCAGCGGGTCCCGGTGATCGATGCTCAGTATGGTCTCCGCCGTCGGCTTCGCGATGAATTTTGTGTAGCCCTTCAACGCGGGAGCCGATTCAATGCCAACGCCGTCGAGCACTTCGGTCTGCCGCTCGACGATCGGCACGATTGGCTTTTCGATGGCGGTGGAACCGGTGAACTCCATGACGTCCTTGAGCAGAATCTGCTCCAGCCCGGCGGGATCGTTTAGGAAATACGATTTCCCTTTGGAGAAAGCCGCGATTTTTTCGAGGTAGGCGCGGTTAACGTCCTGCCCCAGGCCGACGGCGGAAATGGTGATATTCTGGCCGACGGCTTCTTTGGCGATGGAGAGGCTATCGCCTTCTTCCGAAATGCCGTCAGTGAGCAGAACGATATGTTTAAATGTCGCCTTTACTGGGACGGTTTTGCGGTAGGCCTCGGTGAGGGCGGGGGCGATTTGAGTGCCGCCATCGGGAGTAATGCCGGCGACGATGCGTTTGATGAGCGTGCGGTCCTCGGCCTTGCGAATGGGGACGGCCCATTGGAAGGAGTTGTCAAAAATGAGAACGCCGACGATGTCGACATTGCGCAGGTTTTCGATGACGCCGATGGACGCGACGCGCGCCAGTTCCATTTTGCGGCCTTCCATGGAGGACGACTTATCGACAATCAATACGACGCAAGTGCCTTCGGGGGAACGGGGCGGAGCTAGCTTGGCCGGCATCACGCGGTCCAGCGCGTCTTCCTGCTTTTTGTTCTCCAGATACGTCATGCGCTCGCCGCCGATAACCATCAGGCCGCCGCCTTGCTTCACCCATGCTTCGACGTGGTCTTTGTCGCCAACGGGGATGGTCTCAATGTCGTAGTTGTTGAACAGCAGGAGCTGGAAATCGTCGAGACGGGAGGCGTCAAAAGCAGCCGCCAAGGTGATGTCGTATTGCGCGGCGGCAAGGACGCCGTGGATGTGCTTCTCGCTGCCGGGGGGATCCTGGGTAACGAAGAGGGCGCGGGGGCGGCGGAGAGAGATCGACTGGGCGAAGCGGACTTCGCCCAGTTCAGCGGATTTGATTGCGCCGGAGATGTCGATGGCACCGGGAACATTGAGCGAGACGTGAACGCGCAGGCGATTGAGGCCCGGTTCAAGCTGAACGGGGTTATTCCCGAGTGACTTGCCTTCGGCGGTGAGGATGATTTCGGCGGCGGCGCGGCGCGGAGCTTCGATGGCGATATCGATGGGGAACCGATCCCCGGTGAAGGCGCGCAGCGGGAGGGAAACGGACTGGAGGCGAAGATCCGGCTTTGGCCGGCCCGCCAGGGGAATCACGTCGATGGGAATGTTAAGCTGACGCGCCTGATAAAGGGCGCGCGTGACGCTCCCCTTGTTTTCCTTGCCATCGCTCATTAGGACGATGCGGGGAACCAGGCCTTCCGGCATCGCCGCCAGCGCTTCCCTGATGCCGGTTTCCAAATCCGTTCCGCGTCCGTTTTCACCGGCGGTGCGGCCGATCACATTGCGGCTCAACTCTTCCGAAGTGAGCGCTCGCGTGGCGCGGGCGAAGGGTATCACCTTCAGCCAGTTGCGGCCGCGCTCGGATTCGATGTCCTTGGCGAGGCGGCTGGCGCGGGCGATGTCGGCGTCGGAGATAGAACCCGAGGTGTCGACCAACAGCGCCACGGCACTCTTGGTTTCCGAGGAACTAATGGTCGGTTCGGCAAGGGCGATCAGAATAGCGGTGAGCGAGAGGGCTTTTAGAATGAGATTCGTCCGCTGACGGCCAGCGCGCCACTCCCACAGGAGCCAGGCGAGTGGTATCCAGGCGACGGCGAGTACCCAGGCGCGATAAAACGTCATGAGGCCTTCCGGAACGACGCCGCGAAGCGGCTGAAA
>CAMDKT010000586.1 GCA_945900935.1 Candidatus Sulfopaludibacter sp. SbA3
CCGACTGCCCGGACATCGACCCGGACTTCCTCGCCATGCAAAAGCGCGCCGACGAAGTCAAATACAACCAGGACTTCCTCTGCATGTTCCAACAACCGGCTGACCGCCTCTTCAGCATCGAACTGCTCGACGAAATGAACAGGTTCTAACCGCGCCCGTTACCAACCCGCGACCGTACCCGTTACCGAGCCGCGACCGTAAGGGAGCGGTCCTCGCGGTCACAGTACTACTCCGGCCGCCGGATCACCAGCGCGGCGTTCTTGCTCCCGAAGGCGATACAGTTGGAAACGGCATACTCAAATTGCAGCTTACGCGCCGTACCCGCGACGTAATCCAAGTCGCATTGCGGGTCGGCTTCATCCAAATTGATAGTGGGGTGTACGACGCCGTCCCGCATGGCTAACAGGATGGCCGCCACGCCAGCGGCTCCGCAGGCACCCTGCGGATGACCGAGCATGCTCTTCAACGCGCTGCCAGGGAGTTTGGCGGCGTGGGCTCCGAAGGCCAGCTTGATCGCCGTAGTCTCGATGCGGTCATTCAACTCCGTTGACGTTCCGTGGTATTGCAAATAGCCCACTGCTTCCGGCGGGATTCCCGCTTCGTCCAAGGCCATGCCGATGGAACGGGCCGGCTCCTCGCCGCATTCTTCCAAACGCACCCGATGATAGGCTTCGCACGTCGAGCCATAGCCCGCCAGTTCACCGTAAATACGCGCCCCGCGGGCGACGGCGCGCTCACGCGATTCCAACACAAAAAACCAGGACCCCTCGGCCAGCACGAAGCCATCCCGGTCGCGGGAGAAGGGCCGGGAACCTCGCTCCGGCTCGGAGTTCCAGCGCTGCGTCATGATGCGCATCAACTGGAAGCCGCGGAGAATGAGCGGCGCCAGTGGCGCGTCGGCGCCGCCGGCCACGACGCAATCGATCATCCCGGACTGGATCATCCGCATCGCGTACCCCAGAGCGTCGGTCGAGGACGTGCAGCCGGTGGAGACGATGTGCGAAAAGCCGCGGAGGCCGAAATGCATCGACACTTCGCTGGCCAGAGTCCCGATCGTCGAAGTGGGTATCACGTACACGCTGCACTGTTTCAGTTGTCCGGTATGAACGAGCCGGTATTGCTCCTCCGTGAACGCCTGGCTGCCCCCTCCGGATCCAAGGATCACGCCGATCTGGCGCTGTTGCTCCCGGTTCAGACTGCGCGGGTCGATTCCGGCGTCAGCCATAGCCTCGGCCGCCGCGGCGCGCGCCAACGGCGTTACACGGCCGACATGGGGCCGCTCCTTGGCGTCCACCCAGATCGATTCATCGAACCCCGTCACTTCTCCGGCAATCCGGACTTGGTGTCCGGACGCATCGAACTGGGAAATCGTTCCAACGCCGCTCTTGCCCGCCAACGTGTTCGCCCAGAATGCTTCGCGTCCGATCCCGTTCGGACTCATGGCGCCAATCCCCGTAACGACGACGCGCGGCGGGGCTGACCGGGAATGGTGAATGGGCATGAATGTGCTAGTATAGGCCTTTTTCGACTCGACTTTTCACTTTTCATGGACGCGCAACTTCCATACCGCGATGGTGAGCCGGTGGCGCACGACAACTGGTCGCCGGAGCCGCCTCTGTTCGCCCCCGCCGAGCAGCACCAGCCCGCCCCCGCCCCGCCGCCCGTTTACATACCCCCCGTGCCGGGAGCGGTTGCGAGGCTGCTGGCCGGCCTCGAAAGCGGGATCATCGGCGCGGCGGTCATGATCCTATGGTTCGCGCTCGACTCGCTGATGGAACGGCAGTACTGGTGGGCGATGCTGAATTTATGGGGCGCGAGCGTCTATCACAATCGCGTTTTTTCGATGGGATTCGGCGTGGCGACGCTTGCCGGCGCCTCCACACATTTCTTTTTACATGGCCTCGGGGGCGCGTTGTGGTCCCTGGCCGCGGCCAGGATTTCGAACTATTGGCTGCATCTGGTCTGCTCGTTCGCGGCGGCGGCGGCGTGGTATTTTCTGCTGATGTATGTGTTTTGGCCGACAGTTGCGCCGGTTGTCAGCCGCATCACGCCGTTGACGGCAACCCTGTTAGCCTACTTTTTGTTCGGTGCCGCGCTGAGCCGGAACGCCCATCGGGCCCGTCAATTACGGACCCTTTGGGAAACGTAACATTTGGGAAGTTTGAACCATCCCCCCCCCGGATCAGGTAAACTGAATAGTTTGTGTGTCGAATCAAGGATCACTGCTCACCTGCGTGGAAACCGGGGACAGTCCGGGCGCGTCACCAAGAGAGTCGCAGAGTGAAAGGATCTACCGCTTAATGAAGCATGCCGGGCTCGGAAGCCTGCAACCCTTAGTGAACTCGCGCAATCAGGACGCGATCGCGACTGGGGTTCTGTGGAGGTTCGTAACTGTTTTTGGGCCGAGACCGGCCTTTTCGCTCGTGACCGTATTGTGTTTCTGCCTCGGAGCCGGGGCACTCTTTTGCCAGCAACCGCCCGTAGCGCCTCCCAAGCCGGCGCCCGCGAAGCCAGCCGCGCAGAACCCGTTTGAGACGGTTCCGCAGGCAACCGAGCCGGCCAAGCCGGATGCTCCCAAGCCGACACCGGCCAAGCCGGGCGCGCCGCAATTGGAGGCTCCCAAGCCGGCGGTTGAACCGGCGACGGTGCCGGGCCAGGTGGACGACGTCGTTGAACTGGTGGAATTTCGCGGTGCGCGCCGCGTTCCACAAGATACTTTGCGCGCCATGATCCAAACGCGGAAGGGCGACCGCATCGACGAAGAAAGTCTTCGCCGCGACTTCATGACGTTATGGAATTCGGGCCGTTTTGATGACATTTCGCTGGAACGGGAGGAAGGCCGCACGGGCTATATTCTCCGTTTCGTGGTTGTCGAACGCCGCATTGTCCGTTCGATCAAGTACGATGGGGCCAAATCGCTGACAGTCTCCGAAATTCTCGATCGCTTTAAGGAGCGGCGTGTCGGATTGACGGTTGAATCCCAGTACGATCCGAATAAAGTGCAACGAGCCGCGGTTGTCCTGAAAGAGTATTTGGCTGAGCGGGGCCGTCAGTATGCGACCGTGGAGCCGGAACTGCGCCAGATCCCTCCTTCCACAATGGAAGTCGTGTTCAAAGTGACCGAGGGGCCGAAGGTGAAAATGGGCAATATCACCATTGAAGGCAACAAGGTCTTCAATGACCGGACGGTGATCCGCGCCATGAAGAATTTGCACCCGATCGGCATTCCGCGCTCCATCCTGTTTGAAAATATCTTCGCCAAAACGTACGACTCTTCCAAACTCGAAGAGGACAAGCAGCGAGTGCAGAGTTTCTATCAGGAAAAGGGCTATTTCACCACGCGGGCAGGGGAACACAAGGTGACCATCCGCGACACGGGCGGATCGGGCCTTAAGATTCCGGTTTTCAAGCCGAATAAGCCCGGCAAGAAGGCTGACCTCATCATCAATATTGAGGAGAGCCGTCTTTATAAATTGCAGAATTTGAACGCCGTCGGGATGAAGCTGTTCCGGACGCCGGAGAGTATTCTGGCGAATGTCTTTCAGATGAAAGTCGGCGATACGTTCTCAACGGCCAAGCTCCGGAAGGGCTTGGAGCAGATCCGCAAGCTGTACGGGGAATTTGGGTATATCGACATGGTTCCCGAGCCGGATATCAATCCGGTGACGGGTACCGATAAAGTGGATTTCACGCTGAACGTGGACGAAGGCAAGCAGTTTTTCGTTCGCCGGTTGGATTTCTCCGGTAATACGACGACTCGCGATAAAGTGATCCGCCGCGAGGTTCTCGTGGATGAAGGCGATATGTTTTCGACGCGCCTTTGGGAACTCAGCATTCTGCGCCTGAACCAACTTGGCTATTTTGAAGCTCTGAAGGAAGGCGAGGCCGCCGAGATCAAACGCGACACCCGCACCAACACTGTCGACATCACGCTCAAGGTGAAGGAACGCGGGAAGAATTCGGTGCAGTTGTCGGGCGGCGTGAGCGGCATTGCCGGCAGCTTCGTGGCGTTTGGCTACTCGACCAATAACTTCTTGGGGCTTGGCGAGACGCTGGGAATCAACAGCCAGATTGGCGACCGTATTCGCGACGTCACGTTCAGCTTCACCGAACCGTATCTGTTGGACCGGCCCATCC
>CAMDKT010000587.1 GCA_945900935.1 Candidatus Sulfopaludibacter sp. SbA3
CCCAATATTTTTTTTCCCGCTCACAGCCCACGGCGGGCCATTTGTTACAGGGCCGGATTGACCATCGGCTTTCGGAGAAGCACAACCTGTTTGGGCGTTACACGTTTACGCAGGGCGAGGTGCAACGCATGGCCGCCGACAAACCGCCATTGGGATACATTGGGGAGCGATCCAGAAATCAATACGTCACGCTGGAGTACCAATATGCGCATTCGGGCGGCATCTTGAACACGGTGCGCGCTGGATTCAACCGCTCCGTTCAGGAGGCGCATAACGTGCGCACGCCGGCGATTCCGGCCGCGCTCTCTTTTGTTCCGGGCGAGCCGTTTGGATTCTTCACGATCACCGGCGTCGTCTCCGAAATGGGCGGCGACTGGCGACTGCCCCGTTTGGACCACCTGAACAATTATCAATGGGAAGACAACTTGTTGGCCGTGCGAGGCGTTTCAACGTGGAAAGTGGGGTTCAAGGGCCAGAGAATCCAATACAACAGTCACTATTTTACGCAGCGCGGGGGATTTCTGACGTTTAGCAGCCTGGAGAATTTTCTCCAGGGAATCGTACAGAATGCCGATGTCGGGCTGCCATCGCTGGTGGACCCGGATCGGGGGCTGCGGCAGTCGCTGTGGGGTTTCTACGCGCAGAACGACCTGCGGCTCAAACCCAACCTGACCATCAACCTGGGGCTGCGCTACGAGGTCACCACCGTGCTCACGGAGCAACACGGCAAGATTGGCAATCTCCGCCGAATCACCGATTCGGCGATTACGGTGGGAAACCCATGGCATTCGAATCCATCGCTGGGCAACGCGGCGCCACGCGTGGGCTTTGCCTGGGATCCGTTTAGAGACGGGAAAACGGCCGTGCGGGCGGGATTTGGAATGTTTCACGACCAGATTCTGGCAAAGTACTTTTTACTCCCGGCCAGCCTCAACCCGCCGTTCGCGCATCGCATCACGATTCCAAACGCACCGTTTCCGAACATCGTGGCGAACTTCGACCCTAACGTGCCGACGCGACCAGCCGTCCATGCCATCAACTTCGATCTCCAGTCGCCCTATCTCCTGCATTTCAACCTGGCAATACAGCGTTCTTTGCCCGGCGGGTGGGACATCACCGCCGCGTACGCGGGCTCGCGCGGAGTGAATCTTATCCGCGCGGCTAACGCAAACCTCGCGCCGGAGACTGTGCTGAACGGCCAGAAAACCTACCAGCCGCAACTGGGCCGGCGCAATCCCGCCTTTTCGGCGATCGTGCAGCGCGTCACCGATGCGCGGTCGTACTATAACGCGTTCCAGTGGACAGCCGCAAAGCGTCTATCGGGAGGACTGCGGGGGCAGCTCGCTTACACGTTTTCACGCACCATCGACGACGCCACCGGGCTAGTCAGCCAAGCTTACAGTAACTCACCGACGTTTGGGCTGGATTTCTACGACCGCCGCAATGATCGCGGCCTCTCCCCATTCCACGCCAAGCACAACCTTACCTTTCACTGGACGTATGACATCCCTGCCGCCTGGAGGAGATCCGCCTTCCGCAACTGGCAGGTCAACAACATCACAACGCTGCAATCCGGCCACCCGTTCGCCATCCAGATGGGATTCAACCGGTCGGGCAATCTGAACACGGGTATCACCGCGTATGAAAGACCAAACCTGAAAGCGGGCTATGCCGGCAATCCGGTTTTGGGCGGACCGGACCGCTACTGGGACATCAACGCCTTCGAGTTGCCCGCGGTCAACCAGCGCGGCAATCTCGGCCGGAACACTCTGATTGGACCGGGGCTTGCGGGTGTGGACGTATCGTTGACGCGGACGTTCCGGGTCCGCGAAGGATGAGAACTGCAATTCAGGGCGGAGGGCTTCAACATGCCCAATCATCCCAACTTCGCCGACCCTTCGGGCCGGATCACGTTCACCAACGCCGCCGGGGCGGTGGCCCCGAACTGGGGCCGGATCACCGCCACGACTTCGACATCGCGGCAAATCCAGTTTGGGCTAAAACTGTCCTCCTAATCGACCCGACTTTTCTAAAACTAATGCCGTACTTTGCTACAAGTCGAGGGAGTTTGAGGCGATCGCTCTGGGTCGCGGTCGCAATTCTGGTTGCGTTGCCCGCCCCGGCGCAGGCGCCCATCCCGCTGGAGCATCAGATAAAAGCCACGTTTCTTTACACCATCGCCAAGTTCATCCAATGCCCCCCGGAAAAGCTGGAGGGGAACGGCCTGATCGGAATTGGCGTATTCGGCAAGGACAAGTTCGGCGGTGCGTTGGAACGGCAAGTTCAGGGAAAGAGCGTTGAGGGGCGAGGGATTGTCGTGCGGCGGCTGACCGGGATCGAGCAGGCGCCGGTGCAGCATATTCTCTTCATCGGCGCGAGCGAAAAAAGGCGGCTGGGAGCGATTCTGGGATCGCTGACGGCTGGAGGAGTGCTAACGGTGGGCGATATCGATCGCTTCGCCGAACAGGGAGGAATGGTGAACCTAGTGATGAAGGGGAATTCGGTCAGCCTGGAAATCAATACCGGCGCGGCCGAGCGCGGGCAGATCAAGATCAGTTCCAAGCTGTTGAAGCTGGCCCGAGTGGTCGCTGACAGAGGCCGCCGCTAACATGAACGCCATCAAAGACCTCTCGATCCGACGAAAACTGACGCTGGTTACGGTGTTTGTGAGCACGCTGGCGCTGCTGGCCGCATGTGGAGCGTTTACCGCCTACGAATTGCTTTCCTCCCGGAGCGATACCGCCGGGCGCGTCGCTTCGATAGCCGAGGTGATCGCCGCCAACAGCGCGGCGCCATTGGCATTTGGAGACCGGAATGCGGGCCTGGAGACACTGGCGGCGCTCCGCGGCCAGGAGGAGATCACCGCGGCGTGTTTATACACGAAGGACGGGCAGGTCTTCGCCTGGCACCGAAGGAACACGACCGTGGCGGCAACCCCGCCGCCGCCACGGCCCCCGGGCGTCTACTTCGGTTCCGGCACGGTCGCCATTCACCGGGACGTGCATCTGGACAAGGATCGGATCGGGTCGTTGTCCATCGAAGCGGATCTGAGCAAGACCTATGAGCGAGTGCAGCGATACGCGGGCCTGGCGCTGCTGGTTCTGGCGGGTTCGCTCGTGCTGGCAGTGTTCCTGTCGGCGCGGCTCCAGCGAGTGATCTCCGAACCGGTCCTGGCGCTGGAGCGCGTCGCCCGCCACGTGTCGCTGGAAAAAGACTACAGCGTCCGCGCCGTCAAACACGGAAATGACGAAGTGGGCAGTCTCATCGACACGTTCAATGAGATGCTGGGGCAGATCCAGATTGGCAAACAGGAATTGGAGCGGCATCGTGACCACCTGGAGGAAACAGTAGCCGCCCGGACCGCCGAACTGACCCGGACAAACGTGGATCTGATGGCTGCCAGGGACAAGGCGGAAGAAGGGGCGCGGCTGAAAAGCGAGTTTCTGGCCAACATGAGTCATGAGATCCGGACACCGATGAACGGGGTGGTCGGCATGACCTTACTGGCATTGGATACCGATCTTCCTCCAGACGCCCGCGAGTATCTGGAGACCGTCAACGCGTCCGCGGAAAACCTGCTGACGGTGATCAACGACATCCTGGATTTTTCGAAAATCGACGCGGGAAAGCTGACGCTGGAATGCATCGAGTTCCCTTTACCAGCCACGTTGGACCGGCTGGTAAAGACCTTCGCGTTGATGGCCCACAAGAAAGGACTGGAGCTCGTCTACGACATGGATTCGGAAATTCCGCCGGTTGTAACAGGCGATCCAATGCGTCTCCGGCAGGTATTGACGAACCTGATCGGCAACGCTATCAAGTTTACCGGCTCGGGCGAAGTCATGCTCGCCGCGCGGTTACTGTCGATCGAGGATGGTTGCGCGACGGTTGAGTTCTCCGTATCGGACACCGGGATCGGCATACCCGAGGTAAATCACCGGCGCATTTTCGAATCATTTTCTCAAGCCGACGGTTCAACCACACGCCAGTACGGAGGCACCGGACTGGGGCTCGCCATCGCCGGAAATCTGGTCAGCCTGATGGGAGGATCGATCCGTTTGGAGAGCGCGCCGGGCCAGGGCAGCACCTTTCACTTCGCGTTGCGGCTGCCCGTGGCTCCGGACGCCA
>CAMDKT010000588.1 GCA_945900935.1 Candidatus Sulfopaludibacter sp. SbA3
GTTGACAATTCGATGGTTCCGATGGATTTATGAACGGGTGATGCGGCTGCGGGCGGCGGCGTATGGATTGTGGGCGGAGTCGGTTGTGGGGCGGTGGTGGCGGCGGGAACGCGCGAAGAATAAGGGGTGGGTGCGGCGGCGATGGGAAGCGGCGCGTGCATGGATGGCGAGAAAGTGATACGTTTCATAGGATGAAGACGATTGGACTGATACCGATTCTAGGATTGATCGCCTTTGGGCAGCCTCCGGCGGGCAGGCCGCCTCGCGGACCGATGGGTCCGGAACCGCTTGTCGTCAATTCGACGGAAGGGTTCGAATCCATTTTTGATGGAACGCTGAAGGGCTGGGACGGCGACCCGGATTTCTGGCGCGTGGAAGGCGGATCGATTGTCGGCGAGACGACGAAAGACAAGCCGATGAAGCAGAACACGTTTCTGATTTGGCGGGGCGGGGAACCGGCGGATTTCGAGTTGAAGCTGGACTTTAAGATGAACTCGACCAATAGCGGTTTTCAGTATCGGAGCGTGCAACTGCCGGAGGTGGGGAAGTGGGTATTGAAGGGGTATCAGGCGGATTTTGATTTCGAGAACCGGTACACGGGGCTGTTGTATGAAGAGCGCGGGCGCGGTTTTTTGTCGGCGCGCGGACAGGTGGCGACGATTGAGGACGGCAAGAAGGCTCGGATTATCGGTAACTTGAAGACGAACGAGGACCTGCGCGGCGCGGTGAATATCAATGGCTGGAATACAGTGCATGTGATTGCGCGGGGCAATGTGATATTACAGATCATGAACGGCCAGTTGATGTCGGCGTTTGTGGATGACGATACAAAGAACCGGGCGATGAAGGGACTGCTTGGATTGCAGTTACACGTCGGAGCGCCGATGAAGATTGAGTTTAAGAACATCTATCTTAAGACGCGATGAGCCAGGAGTGGGAGTTACGCGTCCAATTAGCGGCGGCTTACCGGCTGATTGATCATTTCGGCTGGTCGGAATTAATTTGGACCCATACGACGGCGCGCGTGCCGGGGCCGGAACATCATTTTCTGATTAATCCGTATGGATACCGGTTTGACGAGGTTTGCGCGTCGAATCTGGTGAAAGTGGATTTACATGGCGCGATCATTGGGGATCAGAAGCAGGAGATAAATCCGGCGGGCTTTGTGATTCATTCGGCGATCCATATGGCGCGGCGGGATGCGCAGTGTGTGATGCATACGCACACGGTGGCGGGGATGGCGGTGGCGGCATTGGATTGCGGGCTGTTGCCGATTAGTATGTATGCGCTGGGTTTCTACGAAAGCGTGGGTTATCACGACTTTGAGGGACCGAGTTTGGAGTTAGGGGAGCGGGAGCGGCTGGCTTTCGATTTGGGCGATAGGAATGTGTTTGTGATGCGGAATCATGGGTTGTTGACGTGCGGAGATTCGGTGGCGCAGGCGTTTGTGCGGATGTACCGGTTGGAGCGGGCTTGCCAAGTGCAATTAGCGGCGCAGGCGACGGGGGCGGGATTGGTTGTGCCGCCTATTTCTGTGTGTAAGTTGAGCCGGGAGCTGAGCGACGATTTTCTCGGCGATAAGGGCTATAGCCGGGAGCGGAATCCGGAGTTCGCGGCAATGCTGCGGCTGTTGGATAAGAAGGATCCGTCGTATAAGACTTGATTATTGGGGGTCGCCGATGTCGTAGGCGTCAGTGGCGTGGATGATCACGCGGTACTGGCCGATGTTGTTTTGCCAATGGCGATTGTCGTTAATGGCTAAGAAGAGTTTGCCTTCGGCCGGTTGCTTCGCGGTCCAGTTGCGACCGATGAAGAGGACGTCCCCGCCCGCTTTGAAGCGGCCGACGAGAGAGCCGAAGGGATGGCCGTCGACAAGGTTCGTTTTGTAGTTGGGGCCGGGTACTTGGAGGCCATTGGGATCGGTCGCCCAGCCGTCGGCTTCCCAACTGAGGCGGCTGAAACCGGAGGCGGTGACGGTGGCTTTCGTTGTGGCAGAGAAAAGGACGGCGGTGTCGAAGTATTCAATCTGCGTGCTGTGCCGGAGCGAATGGACTTCGAGGCGGCGCGTGATCTGTTTTTGCTTCACGGCGAAGAAGCGGATCTGGTCCCAGTTTGCCGTGCCGAGTTGGAACGGCTCGACTTTGGCGCGAAGGGATTCTCCGGTGGTCAGGCGGATGAGGCTGAGGCCGCGGTCGAGGGCGTCGGCATGGCTCGGAATGACGCGTTCGAAGAGGCGGTAGAGGGGACGGGGTTCGTGCTGGTCGGTGTCTTTGTATGTTTTCAGAAGGGGTGTGATGACGGGGATGCCGATGGCGGTGAGTTGCTCGACGGCGAGGTCGCGGGCTTTTCGAGCTTCGGCTTTGGTAACGTCGCCCTGGATGGCGGCGAGGCCTTTGGTGATGTGTTCTGCTTCGGAAGGGGAAGCGGCGTCGCCGTTGTGGACGGAGAGGATTGTTGAAAGGGGAATAGCGCGGGGCTTGCCGTTGATGGTTACTTTGATGACGGCGAGAGATGTCTTGGATTCGCTGGTCGCGCCTTCCTTGGTTTGCAGGTAGACGACGGATTCTTTGCCGAGTAATGGCAGCACCGCGAGGAGGGCAATGATTCGTAGCACCTTTCTATATTAGAATCACTTAGGTTGCCATGGGACACACACGACGCTCTTTTCTGAAAACTATTTCCGTTTCTTCGTTGGCGCTGGGCGGGTTATCCGCGGCAGGGTCAAAGAACCGGCCGAATATCGTTATTATTTTGGCCGATGATTTGGGATATGGCGACGTGGGTTGCAACAACCCCGAGTCAAAGATCCTGACGCCGAACATCGACCGGATCGCGAAGGAGGGACTGCGGTTTGTGGACGCGCATACGCCGTGCGGCGTCTGCTCGCCGACACGGTATGGGTTGCTGACCGGCCGCTACCCGTGGCGGACCGAGTTGAAGACGCAGGTTCTGTGGCCTTACGATAAGCCGCTGATTGATAAAGACAGGCTGACGCTGCCGAAGATGTTGAAAGGCTATGGCTACAAAACGGCGGCATTCGGGAAATGGCATTTGGGTTGGGAGTGGCAAACGACGGACGGCAGCCAGGTCAACACGCAGGTGCGGATTGGCGATCCGCAACGCGAGATCCGGAATGAGTTTGCGAAGAAAGTGTTGATGGATAAACCGATCGGCGGCGGGCCTACGACGCGCGGATTCGACTATTACTTCGGCGTGGATCTGCCGAACTTTCCGCCGTATTCGTTCATCGAGAATGACCGGTTGACGGCGCCGGCGACGGTGATGAAGCCGGACAATATGTTTGGCTGGCCGGGATTGATGAAACCCGGTTGGCGGCTGGAGGGCGTGCTGCCGGAGTTGACGCGGCGGGCGGTGAAATATGTGGAAGAGCGGGCGAAGGCGCCGGAGCCTTTCTTTATGTATTTGGCGTTGTCAGCGCCGCATACGCCGATCGCGCCCGACGATGAGTTTGTCGGCAAGAGTAAGGCCGGTAAGTACGGCGACTTTGTGCAGCAGACGGATTGGACGGTGGGGCAGGTGATGGACGCGGTTCGGAAGACGGAGAACACCATCGTCATTTTCACCAGTGATAACGGCCCGGAAAACCTGACGTATCCGGTGTTGAAGGAGTTCGATCACGCCAGCCAGGGGCCATTGCGCGGCGCGAAACGGATGCTGTGGGAAGGCGGGCATCGGGTGCCATTTCTCGCTTGGGGACCGGGGCGCGTGCCGGCGGGACAGGTGGAGAAAGAAGTAATTTGCCTGACCGATATTATGGCGACGGTGGCGGCTTTAGTAGGTCACCAGTTGCCGAATGATTCGGGCGAGGACAGTTACGACATTGGTTCGGCGCTGTTTGGGAAGAAGCGCTCGAAGCCCATCCGTGAGGCGACAGTGCATCATTCGATGAATAACGAATACGGGCTGCGGCAGGGGGATTGGGTGTTGCTGGAATCGGAGAAAGACGCGCATGGGGCGGCTGAGCCGGAGTGGTGGCGCGAGAAGCATGGCGTGCCAAAGCGCAGCGGGGCGGGGGAGTTGTTTCATCTGAAAGAAGACTTGCGCGAGACGAAGACTTTGTACGCGCAGTATCCGGAGCGGGTGAAGGAAATGCACTTATTGTTGGAG
>CAMDKT010000589.1 GCA_945900935.1 Candidatus Sulfopaludibacter sp. SbA3
CGGAATACGGCGAACTATGCGGCGCTGACGCCGGTTAGTTTCCTGGCGTGGGCGGCGGAAGTGTATCCGGAACGCGCGTCGGGAGTTCACGGCGCTCGCCGGTTCACTTGGCGAGAGACCTATCAGCGTTGCCGGCGGCTGGCTTCCGCGCTTCGAGGACTGGGAGTCACTCGCAATACGACGGTCGCGTTGATGCTGGCCAACACGCCCGAAATGTACGAAGCGCACTTCGGCATTCCGATGGCCGGCGGCGTGATCAACACGTTAAACACGCGGCTGGACGCGGATACGCTGGCGTTCATGCTGCGCCACGGCGAGGCGCGCGTATTGATTACGGATCGCTCCTTTTCAGCCTTGATGGCGGCCGCGGTTGAACGATCCGGCGTCCCGTTGATCGTTGTTGACGTAGACGATCCGGAGTACGACGGGCCGGGGGAGCGGATCGGATCGTTCGAGTACGAGGCGTTGCTGGCAAGCGGCGATCCAACATTTGCCTGGACTGCGCCCCCGGATGAGTGGGACGCCATCGCGCTGTCTTATACCTCTGGAACCACCGGCGATCCGAAGGGCGTGGTGACGCATCATCGCGGCGCGTATTTGGCGGCGGTTGGAAACATCCTGGCCTGGGACATGAACTCGTTTCCGGTGTACTTGTGGTCCGTCCCATTGTTCCACTGCAATGGCTGGTGCCATGCGTGGGCGGTCGCGGCGCGGGCCGGGACGAATGTCTTCCTGCGAAAGGTTGACGCGGCGGCGATGCTTGAGTTGATTGCCCGCCATCGGGTCACGCATTTCGGCGGCGCGCCCATCGTGCAGAGTCTGATTTTGAACGCGCCTGAGGAGTGCTTCGCGGGCATCGATCACACGGTTCGATGCTTCACCGGCGGAGCCGCTCCGCCTTCTGCCGTCATCGAAGCCATGGAGCGCCGGGGCTTCCTGCTCTCTCATATTTACGGGCTTACCGAGACCTATGGGCCGGCGGCGATCTGCTCCAAGCAGCCGGAGTGGGACGAACTGGAAAAGGCCGAGCGCGCCCGGTTGAATGGGCGCCAGGGCGTGCGGTACTCCGTGGAAGAAGGGCTCACTGTGATGGACCCGGAGACGATGACGCCGGTGCCCGCCGACGGCGAAACCATCGGCGAAGTGATGTTCCGCGGCAACATCACAATGAAGGGGTATTTGAAGAACCCCGCCGCGACGGAAGCGGCTTTCGCGGGCGGCTGGTTTCATACCGGTGACCTCGCCGTGCTGCACGCCGACGGTTACATCAAGATCAAGGATCGCTCGAAGGACATCATCATCTCGGGCGGTGAAAATATTTCGTCGCTGGAGGTAGAGGACACGATCCACCGGCACGGCAAAGTGATGGCCTGCGCCGTGGTTGCGCAGCCCGATGCGAAGTGGGGCGAGACGCCGGTGGCTTTCGTTGAGCTGAAGGCTGGCGCGGAGGCGACGGCGGAAGAGATCATGGCACATTGCCGTGAGTATATGGCGCATTTCAAAGCCCCGAGACGCGTGGTATTTGGACCGGTCCCGCGGACTTCGACGGGGAAAATTCAGAAGTTCGTTTTGCGCGAGCGCGTCCGTTCCAGCGCCGCGATTGACGTTTAGCGGTTATCGGTTCCGAGGGCGCGACGACGAAACATTTTCGATTTAACTATCATCGAAGTGTCATGCGCACTTTCTATCTGCTTCTCCTCTCCGCGGCCGCATACGGCGCCGAATACACAATTGATTCCGCCCACAGCGCGGCCACTTTCGGCGTTCGCCACATGATGGTTTCCACGGTCCGCGGGCATTTTTCAAAAGTGACCGGCAAGGTTAGCTACGATCCCCAGAATCTGGCCGCGTGCAAAGTGGAAGCCACCGTCGACGCGACCACCATTGATACACGGGAAGCGAAGCGGGACGCGCATTTGAAGTCACCGGATTTCTTTGACGTCGCCAAGTTTCCCACGCTCTCTTTTCTCTCGACGAAATGCACGAGGGAAGGCGGGAAGTTAAAAATTGCTGGCAATTTGACGATTCATGGCGTTACCAAGCCCGTGTTACTTGATGTAGATGGCCCTTCCCCGGAAATGAAAAGCGCGGGCGGTGTAATGATTATCGGAGCCAGCGCCAACACCAAAATCAGCCGCAAGGATTTCGGAATGCTCTGGAATCGTTTGCTCGAAGCCGGCGGGGCCGTGGTGGGCGATGAAGTTCTCATCACCCTGGACATTGAAGCCAAGCGGAACTAGCGCTTCTTCCGCTCCTCTTCCTCATCTTCATCCGTCTCCACCGTGATGGGCGCAAAAACCGCGCGGGGCGGCACCGGGTAGGGAGTTTTCCAACCTCGAATGTCGCCCCACAGAATCCGGTTTAGCTTCTCGCTGGGAACGGCGTCGGGCACGTCGAAACGCATTTTCATGGACGCCTTCGCCCCTTCCCTCGCCTTGCCGCGCAGCGCCGTCAGCGGCGGATTGAGTTCGAACAATGTCTGCTTCGGCGTCTCCGCCGTGAACGTCGCAAGGTCCGGTTGATCGGTGAACGAATCCCGCATTTCATTGGCAATCAGATCGAAGAGCGACATCGTGGGCAGGCCCAGAATCAGCTCGATCGTCTTCAACATGCTTTGGTGGGAATAGAACGTGGAATCGATGTGCCCGCGCTTGATGTAAGGGCTGATGGCCAGCGCCGTCGTTCGATGGCCGTCGACATGGTCCACGCCGTTCTGCGCGTCGTCCTCCACCACGAAAATCGCCATTTTGCTCCAGAAACGGGACTTTGTAAGCCCCTCGACGATTTGCCCCACAGCCAGATCGTTATCGGCCACCATCGATTTCGGCGTCGATGAACCGGGCCGCGTGCCGGCCGTGTGGTCGCTTGGCAGCAGCATGATGGTGAGGTTCGGCATCTTCCCGTCACCCTCCCACTGCGCCACGTCTTCCAGGAAAATCTGCGCGCGCACAACGTCGGGAATGCCGTGCGAGTAGCTGGGGAAATAGGGTGCCAGGATCGTGTTCAGCTTCGCGATCGGAGACTTAATATTCCACCGCCCGCGATACTTTTCCCCGCGCTGCCAGCCGGCCAGCAACTCCTGCCGGAGTTTGTGATCGTCCGGCAGCGACCCGGCGAATTCTCCATACACGCGCACGGTTTTCCCCCGCGCCAGCGCGTTGTCCCAAATGAAACCGCTCGATGAGTACGCCAGCGGATCCGTGCCGTTATAGGGATAGCTTCGCCCCTCATAACCAGGCCATAAACAGTACGCCGTTTCATTGGCCTGGGTGGCCCATTGGTGCCCGTCGGCGCTATTGCCGCCGGTGGCGTAGAAGTTATCGAGCAACACAAACTGCTCGGCCAGCCGGTGCTGATTCGGCGTCACATCGCGCCCGAACATGACCAGCGACGGCTCGCTGTTGCCCTTGCCGATGTCGCCAAAAACCTGATCGTACGTCCGGTTTTCTTTGATGATATAGACGACGTGTTCAATCTTCGACGGATCGCCGCTGCGTGCCGGCAGCGGGACGGGCCGCGACGATGGCGCCACCGGCAACGCCGCTCCAGCCATGTGATTGTTCTCCGCCACCGCCGTTGTCCACGACGCTAACTGCGTCGCCGCCGGGATATCGATCACCTGCAGCGCGCCGCGATTGGCGTGAACAAATCGCCGCTCCTTCTTCTCGCTCCATCCCGATCCAACGCCTAGCAGCGCGCCCACCGCCAGCCGCTTTCCATCCGGGCTCAACGCAATGCTGCTCGGGTACCAGAACGTGGGAATGGAGCCTTCGGCGACGCCTGTCGATGTCCTTAAAACCATCACCGCGTTGACGCCGCCACAGGCGACAAACAGCCGGGCGCCATCTTCGGAAACGGTCAGCGCCGTCGGCGCGACGCCGAAAACCTTTCGCGAAAACGGCTGCAAATTCCAAGTCGCGATCACTTGTTGCGAACGGGTATCGATCACGCTGACAGAATCGGAATTCGTATTGGCGACATAAAGCCGCGCACGCGTTTCGTCCCACGCCAGCGCCGTGGGATGCAGTCCCACGGCGATCGTGTGCGTCACCTTCCCGGCGGCGACATCGACGCGGGAAACCGTCCCGCTGGCGGCCACGCCGCGCGCGTCC
>CAMDKT010000590.1 GCA_945900935.1 Candidatus Sulfopaludibacter sp. SbA3
GCCGGTTTCGGCGGCGAGCGATTCGGCGGCGTCGAGACGGTCTCGATAGGTCGCGACAACGTTGTGGGTCTTCGAAAGTTCGATGGCGATGGCGCGGCCAATGCCTCGGCTGGCACCGGTAACGATGGCGACGGGTTTCGTTTGCGTGAGCGCTTGTTCAATTCCCGCGGTGATTTCTTCCAGCGTGAAAACTTCGATGAATGCCTGGTTGTTCACAAACACAGTGGGCGTTTTCGTAACGCCTCGCGCTTGACCTTCCCGGACATTCGCGTCGATGGCGGCGGCGAGTTTCTCGTCGTTCAAGCCTCTCAACACGCTATCGGCGTCGACGCCAACCTCCGCCGCGTATTCGCGCACGCGCTCGGCCAATGTCTCCGGCGTCGTGGTCTTGATCCGGTCCAGAACGTAGGCCCGCCAACCGGCGGCGAGGCCGCAGGCAATTTCATCGAAGCGGCGTCCGATCAGCGCCGCCGGCCGGGCCCAAGTATGCCTGGGAACCGGAAAATCGCGGTGCAGGAACTGCACTCGGCCGCGATACTTCGGCAGCAGAGACTCCTCCAGCATCGTGTTGAAACGCGTGCAATCGCCGCATTGCAGATCGGTATAGATGGTGACGCTGACCACTATTTTTTCACGCGCGCGGCGCGAAACGCCGCCATGAACTTTTCGGCCATCTGCTTGCCTCGCTCGAGCCCTTCCGAATACATCTTCTTGCGCTCCCCGTAGGTAAGGTTTCCGCCCACGCGGTAAAGGCTTTCCAGGGACCGGCCCACCACCCAGGTCCCGGCGTAGGAAATGCCGGCTTTGCCGATGACGCCGCCGCCGAACGGGATCTTGCTCACCACTTCGCGGGCGATGGCTCGCCAACCGAAAGCGCCCGCGATGACGCTGGCGACTTGCGCCTTTTGCTGGCGATAGCCGACCGGGTGGTCATGCGCCCCGGCCAGCAGAAACGCCATGCGAAGCTGGTTCACCGTGAGGAAGGCGGTGTCGCTGGCGAATTCGCCTACGGCGAAAGGCAAGCTGAGCATGCTCGGCACGATGTTCGGGAGCGACGTGGTGATGGAAAACATCACGTTCTCATTGCAGATGGAGTTGATGATTTTTTCCGAAACGGCCTTGCGGAACGGCAGGAAATGGCGGCTTAGCGCGAGGCCAAGCTCATCGTGTTTTTCCAGGATTTCATCCACGGTTTGCTGCGGATTATTGGGGTAGTAGGTAAAGGCGTGATCGGGCTTGCCGGGCATGCCGCCTTCCCAGATTTCGAGGTCGAGTCGCGTCGGCGGCGCTGGCATTCCGGGCAGTTCGGGGCCAAGCGGATGGACCATGGCGGCGAGCGTCAGGCGCTTGGCCTCGGAAATGGCGACGGGCGCAAGCCAGAACCACATCTCGTTCAGGCGGGTTTCGCTGGAGGCCATCAGGCCGATGTGGACAGAACGGTCCGCCATGCCGCGGACCTCCTCCGGATTCACCGAGCGGATCGCCTTGCCAATTGTCGCGAGGAAGGAGTTGACCATTTGTTTTTACGTGGGGCCGGCCGCGCCGCGGTAACGGAACAGCACGCGAACCATCTGGCGCCATTCTAGCGCGAGGCCGATACGCTCCACTTCAATATTGCATGAGAAAAACCGGAGAATCGTTTCGGTGGTCGGATGAAAACTCAACGCGGGGGCGACCAGGAGCAGGCGGGGCGGGTCCGTTCGGAGCTGCATCGCCGGGAAGTAGTTGTGGGGGCGGAAGTCGCTCTGCGCGGCGTGATGCGCGATCCGCATCCAATAATCCAGAGCTTGCAACGGCAGATAAATGTCCTCTTCGGCCTTAATTTCGAGCACCGCCAATCGTCCGTTGTGATCTACGGCGAGGATGTCGGCGATGCCCCGATCAACGCCGGCGACGGCGATGACCTGGCCATAGAGCGGCGCGGTTTGCAGGGTTGCATCGACGGCTTCAAGATGGCGGCGGATTTGCGATTCGAGCCACGCTTCCGGCCGTTTTGAATAGAGCGGGTTGAGGCGGTCCGGGGCCTCGGCGCTGCGAAGCCGGGCCATTTCAGCGATGGCCGCGGGCAGTTCGCCCGGCGCGCAAGCCGGCACTTCGAGGCCGCGAAAGCGCGCGCCTTTGGCGGTTGTCTCCGCTTCCGGGTGCAGTTTGCAGGGCTCATGCGGCTGGGCGGGGCGCAGTTCGGTGTGCAGATTGCCGCAATCGGCCAGATCGAGTTCCTGGCTGTGTCCTTCGGCGGTGTAGCTGAAGAGGCGGAACTGCGCGCCGGTGAGCCATTTCAATCGGAGCGCGGTGGCGGTAAGGGCGGGCGGCGGGAGGAAGATCGCCAGGGATTCGATGCGCAATTCCGGTTCACGGCGGCGAAGGTAATCCAGCCAAATCAGGCCGAAAGTGAGCGCGGCGGCGGGTTCGGCCGGGCCGGGCGCTGCGCCGATGACGGCCACGCCGCATTGGCCCTTTCGGAGTAGGGCTCGCGGATAGTTGGCCGAGAGGCTGTGCTCCATGTCCAGATCGGCGGACAGGTCGAGCAATCGCCAGCCGGGGAACTGCTTTCTCAGGAGCCCGCGCAGATGTTCGCGGAAATGGTGCCGTTCCCCCTGTTTGCGCAGCGGCGCTGAGGAGGGTTTTGATTGGTCGTAGAGCACCAGCGTTCCCAGTTTGCCGCCAAACTTTTCGATGGTGAGCGTGAGGCGGTCGGGACGATCTTCTGCGATGGCGATAGCGCGCCGGTGCAATTGGCGCGTCTCGTCCCAAGCGGAGACGAGGAGGGCGTTTCCCTTTTGAGAGACTTCGAATTGACCGGTTTGCAAAGGGAAGGGTAGCTCCCCTGGTTCCTGGAGGACCGGTTGGCGGGCGGCTGCGAGAAAGGCTTCCATCGCGGCCTGGACGCTGGCGGGCTGGCTCCGCGCGGCCCGTGTAACGGGTCTTGACACTATAGGGATTATAGAATGGAGGCGGATGGATTTACTAGATCGCTGGGAAACGGTGCGGGAACGGGTTGTCCGCGCGGCGCAACACGCGGGGCGCCGGCCCGAGGAAATCACGCTGCTGGCGGTGACCAAGGTGTTCCCGGTGGACACGCTGCTGGAGGCGTATGCATTGGGGATGCGGGAGTTTGGGGAGAACTACGTGCAGGAATTTGAGGGCAAATTTCCGTTGTTGGGTGGCTGCGAGGGAGCGCGGTTTCACTTAATCGGGCATTTGCAATCGAACAAGGCGCGGAAGGCGGCGGAGATGTTTCAAGTGGTGCAGACGGTGGATTCGGCGAAGCTTTCGAGGCGGCTTGGGGAAGTTGGGACGCCGCTGGAAGTGATGATCGAAGTGAAGTTATCGGAGGAGGAATCGAAGCACGGCGCAGCGCCATCGGAGCTTGGTGCCTTGATTGAGGCGATTGCGGCGGCGCCTTCGTTGCGGCTGACCGGGTTGATGACGATGCCGCCGTGGTCGGACGATGCGGAGCTCGCGCGGCCGTATTTCCGGCGGTTGCGGGCGTTGGCTTTGGAGCACGGGGTGGCGGGGTTGTCGATGGGGATGTCGCACGATTTGGAAGTGGCGATTGAGGAGGGGTCGACGGTGGTGCGGGTGGGAACAGCGCTGTTTGGATCGCGGAAGGCGCTGCTTTGAGGGTGGGTTTTTATTCGCCGCTGCCGCCGGTCCGATCGGGCGTGGCCGATTATGCTTTTGCGCTTCTGGGGGCGCTGCCGGGGGATGTTTCAGTCGGAGTGGACGGGGATGTGAACCTGTACCACTTGGGGAATAACGGGCTTCATGCGGAGATCTATGCAAGGGCGTTGGCGAGGCCTGGGGTGGTGGTGTTGCATGACGCGGTGCTGCATCATTTTCATTTGGGCGCGTTGCCGCGATCGGAATATTTGAACGAGTTTGTGTACTGCTACGGCGGGTGGTACCGGGGGATGGCGGAGGAGTTGTGGGCGGGGCGGTCGCGGTCGGCTTCGGATGAGCGGTATTTTCGTTGGCCGATGTTGAGGCGGTTGGCGGAGAGTTCACGGGCGGTGATTGTGCATAATGCCGGGGCGGCGGAGATGGTGCGGCGGGAGGCGCCTTCGGCGACTGTGGAGGTGATTCCGCATCT
>CAMDKT010000591.1 GCA_945900935.1 Candidatus Sulfopaludibacter sp. SbA3
AATTGTCCGGTGAATGTCAACATGGACGGGGAAGTGGACACGCTTCCGGAGGCCTACCGGACGTGCACGTATCGGGTGGTGCAGGAGGCGTTGACGAACTGCGCGAGGCACGCGAAAGCGAGCCGGATTGACGTTTCGGTGCGCGGGACAGGAGACTGGCTGCGGCTGGTGATACAGGATGACGGAGTGGGAATGGCGGCGCGGCCGAATCCAAAAACGGGACTGGGACTATTGGGAATACAGGAGCGGGTGCGGGAATTAAACGGGTCGATGGCGATTTTGTCAGAGGAGGGAAACGGGACGTCGCTGCGGATCGAGATGCCTTTGGCGAGAGAGCCGATGGGAGAAGAGCGTGCGTATTCTGTTAGCGGATGACCATGGAATTGTGCGGCGCGGAATGCGATCGCTGTTGGATACGGAGCCGGGAGTGGAAGTGGTGGGAGAGGCGTCGAATGGGCGGGAGGCGTTGAAATTGCTGGAGGCGTTGCGGCCGGACATGGCGATATTAGACGTGGCGATGCCGATGTTGAATGGGATAGAAGTGACGGCGCAGGCCATGAAGGCGTTTCCGGAATTGAAGGTGATTATTTTGAGCATGTATGCGGATGAGTCGTATGTGGTGAGGGCGTTGACGGCGGGGGCGCGGGCGTATCTATTAAAAGAGGCGACGGAAGAGGATTTGTTGCCGGCGGTGCGGGCGGTGGCTGGAGGGCGGAGTTTTTTCAGCCCGGCTATCAGCAGTATCCTGCTGGCCGATTATGTAAGGCATTTGAAACAGCGAGGGCTGGAGGATTCCTACGATATCCTGTCGGACCGGGAGAAGGAAGTGCTGCAGTTATTGGCCGAAGGGAGGTCAAACAAAGAAGCGGCGGCGGTGCTGAATCTGAGTTTGTCGACAGTGGAAACGCACCGGTTGAAATTGATGCAGAAGTTGAGTTTGCATAATACGGCGGAGATCGTTTTGTATGCGGTGAGAAAGGGGATTATCGCCTAACGGGCCGCGATATAATTCAATATTCTCTATGGCGTACGTATTTGAATCGCAAGACTCCTCGTTATTTGAACTGCATCCGGCGCATAAGGGGCCGGCTGGATCGTTGCCGATAACGGCGGAGGACCTGTTAAAACGGCCTTCGGGCGATATTTTCGGCTTGACGCAGAATGCGGGGATGGGATGGGATCCGCGGTTGTTGCGAGGGAAGGAGATACTGATTCTTTCGACGCATGGGGGCGTGCGAAGGCCGGACGGGACGCCGGTGGCGCTGGGGTATCACACGGGGCACTGGGAAGTGGGGTTGCTGGTGGAGGCGGCGGCGTTGGAATTGAAGGCTTTAGGGGCGGTACCGTTTGCGGGGGCGTGTACGGATCCGTGCGACGGGCGGACGCAGGGGACGACGGGGATGTTCGATTCCCTGCCCTTCCGGAACGATGCGTCGATGGTGATGCGGCGGTTGATTCGATCGCTGCCGACGCGGCGGGGCGTGATTGGCGTGGCGACGTGCGACAAGGGGTTGCCGGCGATGATGATGACGCTGGCGGCGCAGCGGGACACGGCTTGCGTGCTGGTTCCGGGGGGCGTCACTTTGATGCCTTCGGACGGGGAGGACGCGGGGAAGGTGCAGACGATTGGGGCGCGATTCGCGCATGGGCAGATCACGCTGGAACATGCGCAGGATATGGGCTGCCGGGCCTGCGGATCACCGGGGGGCGGGTGTCAGTTTTTGGGGACGGCGGCGACGGCGCAAGTGGTGGCGGAGGCATTGGGGATGACATTGCCTCATGCGGCATTGGCGCCATCGGGGCATCCGTTGTGGCTGGACATGGGGCGGCGGAGCGGGCGGGCGGTGTTGGAGTTGGAGAAGCTGGGATGGGGGATGTCGTCGATATTGACTGGGGCGTCGCTGGAGAATGCGATGGTGTTGCACGCGGCGTTTGGCGGGTCAACGAATTTGATTTTGCATTTGCCGGCGGTGGCGCATCAGGCGGGGTTGAAGCGGCCGGTGGCGGCGGATTGGGCGCGGGTGAATAAGCGGGTTCCGCGGCTGGTGGATGCGCTGCCGAACGGGCCGGAGAATTTCCCGACGGTGGTGGTGTTTATGGCTGGGGGCGTGCCGGAGGTGATGCTGCATTTGCGGCGGGCGGGGCTGTTGGATGTTTCGGTGAAGACAGTTTCGGGTTGTAGTCTGGACGTTGTTTTGGATTGGTGGGAGGGGAGCGAGCGGCGGTTTGGGTTGCGGCGGCAGTTGGCGGAGCGGGAGGGGATTGATCCTTCGCGGGTGGTGCGTTCGATGGATCAGGCGATGGCTTCGACGGTATGTTTTCCGGTGGGGAATTTAGCGCCGGAGGGTTCGGTGATTAAAGCTACGGCGATTGATGCTTCGGTTGTCGATGCGGATGGGGTGTATCGGAAGCGGGGGCCGGCGCGGGTGTTTGTATCGGAGGTTGCGGCGATTGCGGCGATTAAGGAGGGGCGGATTCAAGCGGGGGACGTGATGGTGTTGTGCTCGCGGGGGCCGCTGGGATCGGGGATGGAGGAGACGTATCAGGTAACTTCGGCGTTGAAGTTTTTGCCGTTTGGGAAGCATGTGGCGTTGATTACGGACGCGCGGTTCAGCGGGGTGTCGACGGGGGCTTGTATCGGGCATGTGTCGCCGGAGGCGTTGGCGGGGGGACCGATTGGGAAAGTGTTGGATGGGGATTTGATTGAGATTTCGATTGACCGGAATACGATGGAGGGGTCGTTCAATTTGGTGGATGGGGAGCGATTGTTGGCAACGCGATCGATGCGGGATGATTTGCGGCCGGATGCGATGTTGCCGGATGATACGCGGTTGTGGGCGGCATTGGTGGATGTTAGCGGGGGGAGCTGGGGCGGGGCGGTTTATGATGTGGATGCGATTTTAGAGGTGATTGCGGCGGGGAAGCGGGTGATGGAGGAGGAGTCACGCCGCGATGCGTTCGGTGGGCCGGGTTCCTGGTAGGCTTCGAGGTTAGGCGGCGGGAGGGTTGATGCTACCGCCGGCGGGCGCCTTTCTCCTCGGAGTTCAGGGCTTGGTGCAGCAGCATCTTGAGGTAGGTCTGGTACCCTAACCCTTTTTCCGCGGCGAACGTTTTGGCTCTTGTGAGATCGCTTTCCGCTAAGCGGATTGTGATGGTTGGCGAGGCGCCGGTTTGGCAGCGCGCTCACGCGCAAGTTGCGCGACGGTTCCCTTGCCGAGTTTGGCGGAGGCGGCTTGCTCGAATCGGTCCGCGATAAGGTTTTGGTTTTTCTCCCACCAATCGGCTTCTTGGCTTTCCGATTTGAAGGGTTGATGTTTGGTCGCCATTTTGGTTCACCTCAATTGTTACTCAAAGTAGAGCCGAATCCGGAATCCTCGATGAAGCGCTTGAAGAGCGTATCGCCATGGGAAAAATCTGGTATCAGCAAAATCCAGTAACCAGGCACCGTTGATGCAAAATCGAGATAAGATACACCATTACCATGTCCACAAACCAATCCCGGCGCGACTGGCTCGCCGCAACAACGCTTGGACTCGCCTCCTGTTCCCAAGCCCCGAGACCCGATGCATTCTCCATCACCGAAAGCGCCGAAACATTGGGCGGCCAAAAGGCGATCACGCTAAAACGCGCCGCCCCCGCAACGGGCGGCACGCCAATGCTTCTCGAAGCTGAAATATTGCCCGGCCGCGGTTTCAACACCTGGCAGCTCCGCGCCTACATCCCCGGGAAAGGCATCACAGACCTCTTCACCGCGCCGTCATTGGCCGAAGCCGCCAAGCTCATGACCAATGGCGAAAACGACTTCCGGGGCAACGAATCGTTCAAGAACGGCGGCGCTATTCTCGCCCCCTACGCCAACCGGATCCGCGGCAAGTTCGACGCTAAAACTCGCACGATTGAAACGAGCATCGGCGGCAAGAAAATGAAGCTCCCCGCCAACTGGATCGGCAAGAATCCCGGTGCAGAACCCCACGCGATGCACGGACTGCTCCTCGATCAGCGAACCACTATCTTTAGCAGCAAAGCCGATGCCAACAGCGCCACACTCGAAGCCGCCTGGGAAAAACCATTTCAATCCGAATGGCCCGGC
>CAMDKT010000592.1 GCA_945900935.1 Candidatus Sulfopaludibacter sp. SbA3
CACCGCGATGAGATCGAAATCCCCACCAAGGTCGAAGGTTCCCCCGCCAAGTTCGGCATCTCCATCCGCTCCATGTCCGCCAGCGAGAAGGAGACTCTCAAACTCGGCGACGAACGCGGCATCTACGTCACCAGGGTTGAGGAAAACTCCTTCGCCGCCGAAATCGGTATTCAGGAAAAGGACGTGATCATCAGCGTCAACCGCCAGCCGGTGACATCGCTCGACGATCTCCGCAAAGCCCAAAGCACGCTGAAGCCCGGCGACGCCGTGGCCTTCCGCGTCATGCGCCCGCTCCCCGCCGCCGCCGCTAACCGCAAATCGACCGAAGCCCCGTACCAGACGTTTTTCGCGGCTGGGACTTTGCCTGAAAAGGAATAGCCCAGCGATATGACCACCAAAGAAACGCTGCACGAGCTCGTTGACCTGTTGCATGACGATCAAGCCGAGCTCGCCCGAATGTGTTTGGAGGACCTCGCCGATGCGGCTGACGCCGACGGCCCATCCCTCGACGCGTCGGCCTTAGCCTCGTTAGACCGTGGACTCGCTGACGTCTCCGCTGGGCGGGTAAAATCGATCGGCCAATACGAGCGCGAACGCGGAATGTGAATTACCGTGTCGTAATTGCCCACGAGGCCGAAAAGGTATTGGACCGCCTTGACCGTTCAACGGAGCAACGCATCCGTACCCGGTTCAAGTAACTCGCCGTCGATCCCTTCGATCCCCGCTTGTCGGCTCCGCTGACCGAACGCGCCGGTGTACGCAAGTCTCGAGTTGGCGGTTGGCGTATCCTGTTCATGGTCGCCCGCGATGCGAGAGTGCTCACCATCCTCACCGTGGAAACCCGCGGACAGGTTTACAAGCATTCCTAATTTCGACGTCCCAGCGAACCCCGGCAACACCAGCGGCCGCCAGCGCGTCGGCATCGCCATCCCCGCCATCCATACAGTCGCGGCTCCATCGGCATCGCCTGGAACAAGTACGAAAAGTCCGAAGTTCGCAAGGCCCCCGGTGTCCGCCAAAGGCCCCGCCGAAAAGGCCGGCCTCCGCGCCGAGGACGTCATCATCGCCATCAACGGCAAGAGCATCAAAAACGGCGATGAACTGGTCGCCATTGTTGCTGAAACTCCTGTCGACACGAACGTCAAAATCACCGTCGACCGCGGCGGCAAGAAGCTCGACATGACCGTACTCGTCCAGGACCGCGTCGAAGTTTTCAAGGATGACGAACGCTTCGCCCGTCACCGCGATGAGATCGAAATCCCCACCAAGGTCGAAGGTTCCCCCGCCAAGTTCGGCATCTCCATCCGCTCCATGTCCGCCAGCGAGAAGGAGACTCTCAAACTCGGCGACGAGCGCGGCATCTACGTCACCAGAGTTGAGGAAAACTCCTTCGCCGCCGAAATCGGCATTCAGGAAAAGGACGTGATCATCAGCGTCAACCGCCAGCCGGTGACCTCGCTCGACGATCTCCGCAAAGCCCAAAGCACGCTAAAACCCGGCGACGCCGTGGCCTTCCGCGTCATGCGCCCCCTGCCCGCCGCCGCCGCTAACCGCAAATCGACCGAAGCCCCGTACCAGACGTTTTTCGCGGCTGGGACTTTGCCTGAAAAGGAATAGTCAGACGGCCAAAGAGACGCTGCATGATCGGGTTGACCGGCTCCAAGCCGATCAAGCCGAACTCGCCCGAATGTGTTTAGAGGGGTCGACGCCGAAGGCCCCTCCCTCGACGCGGCGGCCCTGGCGTCATTGGATCGTGGACTCGCGGACCTCTCCGCGGGGCGGGTAAAACTGATCGGCCAGGAATGTGAGTTACTAGGCCGTCCAACGGAGCAACCCATCCGCACGCGGTTCAGGCAACTCGCCATCGATCCCTTCGATCCCCGCTTGCCGGCCGCAATGCAGGAATCCTTACCACCCTCAACGTAGATACGCGCGGACAGGTCTGCAAGCACTCCAAATGTCCACGCTCGAGCTCTTCCCAGACCGGCGCAGCCATCAACCCCGGCAACTCCAACGGCTACCCGTGCATCGGCTTTGCCCTCGCCGCTGTAGAGGCAGGTGCCGATGTGGATTCTGCGATCTATTCTGCCTCGCGTTGGAGAATTAGCGGGCGGGCACAGGAGTCCATAGTCCTTGAGCGGTAATCTGAAATGCCATTGGCGTTAACGGGCAGGACTTACTTCCTGGTTGGTACGCGGGGACGGCGCAGGCGATTTTCAAGCCGGGACGATGGCTGTGTGTTTCGCGGCCCAGCAGGGGTTCAACGTTGCCGATCCACTCCGTGTTCACCGGGGAGGACGCGGTGACATGTGCCAACGCCGAGACTTCCTTCTCCGGGTTCCGGCGTTTTACGATGACCCCGCCAGAGTCTGGTTCGGAGGTCCATCCGGCACTGCTCATCCAATCGTCCGCCGCGGCGGGAATCGAATGCGCGCGCCTGATCCGTCCCCAACCGTAACCCTTTTCGCCACCGATTTGAGCGCCAGCCCAGAAGGCGGGCGTCAAAGGGTCAAAGAAAGCGTAGTCCGGGCTGGATTGGCACCATAGTTTCACCAGCAGGTAGACCTGTTGGCCGGAGCGTGTCTTAGGAGCTAAGTACTCCGTCTCGTGCAGGCTCCCGTCTTCTTTGGAATGCCCGTCGACAAGTGCGGTGCTAGCGTAACTATTTACGTAAGTCCAATCGAACTCGGCGGGTTCTTTCCAGGGCCAAAGGGTTACTTCTTCGCAGCTGGTCGAGGGGAACGCGTACGAGAAACGGATGGATTCAGAGACTGCGATCTGTGCTTTGCGGAAGTCGTCCGGTTCCTGCGCGCCCTTGGCGCGTGCGGAGCGATCAACGATGGCACCCCAAACCGAGCGACCGACAACATAGCGGCGCGTCTGCTTCCAATTCCCCGCGACCCGATTACCAAGGTGAAGCGGAGATGCGAGTTCGAGAGCCAGGACGGCGGAGGTCCATTGCGGCATGGGAGCTATCCACCGGCCTTTTCCAACGCCTTGGCGCCGTAACGAACGTAGGTCAGCGTCTGCTCCCAAACAGTTTTCACCCAGATGGTTTGCCGTAGATCGGCGCAGACCGTCTTGGCCAGGTATCCGAGTGCGTCCAGCGATTTGTTAGGGTCGATACGGACGGAATTGAGCGCTGGGACCAGATCGCCACCACGGCCCGGCAAACCTCCTCCTGGCTCGGCGTCGATACGGACGGAATTGAGCGCTGGGACCAGATCGATCGACAGCTTCAGGAGTTCTCCAATCATCAATTGGGCGGGCGTTGTGTCTTTTTTTTTCGAGTAGAAAAACAATAATCCGGCGTAGATGCCCTGCTCTAATACTACGCCCAGTCCCTTAGTCGCGAGGTTCTCGACATCGGCGATTTTGTACATGTTGGCGCTGATTTGTCCTTGCGCCGCCGCGAGTACCCTGCCTGCCGCAAGCATCGCTTTCTGGTCGATGTTCTCCGTCGATGCCACAATTGCCGGGGCCATAACTAAACAACTCCTTTTGCGGCAGGAACAACCATCTTCATTCGGCCGAAGCCTCGTGTACCCATGCCGCCGACACCAAGCGGGTCAATGAGCCTCAGCCCGGCGATCGCGACATCAAGGGGTGATGTCCAAGGCGGCTCGATCGCCTCCGGCACCGTGGCGCCATTGGGGCGGCTCCATTGCGTCTTGACGTCGAATATGCCGTCCTTGGGCATGAAACAGTCTTCCACAATTTCCTGGCCGAAGATCGTTTCTCGGGGAATCGCCTCGTAGGTAAAGAGCGCCCCATCTTCCGCCGCGCCGGTTTCGTGGTTAATGCTCACCGACGTCCGCACTTCGAGATTACTATTGACTATCTGGGGAAAGATAGAGGAGTGGACCAGGACCAAATTCTTGGATATCTTCACCGGCAAGGTCGCTGGGATGGGGGTACCCTCCCTAGCGGGAGTTTCCTAGGCCAGCGCTTCCAATTCCGTGCAAAGTACTGATAGAGAGGGAGTTAACGCGTCTCGCAGTGTATATACGGAAATACTGATTTGCAAAGTGTAGCTGCGTCGCTATACAATAGCTATTGACAGGACTGTG
>CAMDKT010000593.1 GCA_945900935.1 Candidatus Sulfopaludibacter sp. SbA3
TTACGCCCCGGATCGCTTCGATCGCTACCCGGGCTTTGAAATTAGGACTGTACTTTTTTCTCGTCGTCGTCATCGACCTCTCCTTGGTTTTTGACTCCGTCGAAATCTTAGCTTATTGCCTGGTCTGAATTCCTGGGACCACTATAGTAGACGGTCTCAACCGTGTCGGCGCCCGACCCGGCATTCGTAATCGCAATTCCCCGCGGTTCAAAACCTACATTCTCAATCGTCTTGATCACCCGCAGCGTCGAAGTGTCAATCACCGATACGTTATTTGATCGCGCGTTGGCGACATACAGTTTCGTCGCCGCTGGAGTCAGCGCCAGCCCATACGGCTCCGTCCCCACCGGAATCGTGGCCAGGATCCTGTAGTCCGAATTCAGTCTGTCTACATTCACCACGCTTACCGTCCCGCTCACCGTGTTGGCCACGTATGCGCGCGTGCCGTCCAGGTTCAGCGCCACGCTATTCGGCTCTACTCCCACCGGTACCACCGCGAACCGCTGATTCGTCCCCGTCCGCGTGTCGAACAAACTGATGCTGTTATTGTCCGGGTTTACCGACGCCAGTATGCTCCCGTCGGCGCTCAGCGCCAGCGTCTGCGAACTGGAGGGCTAGGCGAACCGCGTCTCGTGGCCCGCTCGTACCACCGTCGGATGGTGACTGATATAGACGGATATAGCGAGTAACGGAATAATCATGATCGCTACCGCTCGAAGTATCGGTTTCATAGCTTCAACACACTCCTCTTAGGCTTTACGAACATCTCCACTCTACACGGAATTCTTCCGAATAGTTGTCAGCAATTGGTAAAGTGAGAAGATTCGTTGCCACCATCAGGAGTGCAAAAGTGTCCGACATCAATCTGGATAATTACGCCGATCTGCGCGACATCTCGCGCCCATTCTGCGCCTCGCTCCAATCCCAGGCCGGCGGGCACCTGGAAACCGTCCGCCAACTCTTCCGCCCTGCCGCCGTTTTCGGCCACTACCTCGCCGGCAGCCATAAAAGATGCTCCTCGGGACGCCGCCGCCGCCATCGCCCAGTTCAAAGGCTTCTTCGCCGAAGTTGGCCCTTCCAAGCCCGTCAGTCTCGAACCCTCCATTCCCGACATCATGGAAATCAGTTTCGGCACGCCCATCCTGAATTCCTACACCTACTCCCACGAAATCACCACCCGCGCCGGACCCAAAACCGTCACCGTCACCGCGCCACTCCAATGGGTCCTCAGCTTTCCCGATTACCCCTTCCACCGCTTCCGCGAACTCGTTTCCGCCCCCAAGCGCTCCGTCGACGAAATCCAGGTTTGCGCGCTCCATTATGCCGTGCTCCACTTCGTCGTCACTCGCAATCCCCGCATGCAGTCGCTCTTCACCGCCCTCCGGTTTCCCATCCAATCCGAGCGCGTCCCCCAACTCGGCGGCTTCCCCGTCCTCATGCTCCGCTCCCCCGCCGGCACCGTCCGCCCGCCCGACGACGTCATCGCCCAGGTCTGCAAATATTCAGGTTCTGACACCGTCGAGGAGATCCTCGATTCCGCCCAATGGGAAAATCTCGAAGACCCCTTCGCCGTCCAGTTCAACGCCATCGCCGACTCGATGCGGCTGTAAGGCTCCGCCCTACCAGCCAAACCCATCCGCCGGACGCCGAGACACCTTCCCCATACGAATCTTGAATAAGATGGAGCAATGCTCCGATGGCTGATAGCGGCCTGTCTCTTACTCGCTCCGGCATGCTCGCAACCTCCCGCGGCAGCCTATGTCGACTCCCGCAACTGCGCCGGCTGCCACCCCGCCATCGCCAAAACCTATCGCCAAACCGCCATGGCGCAGGCCTTTTATCCGGCCGTTCCCGCCACTATGGGCGCCAATGGCATCACAGGCCGATTCGAACACCAGGCTTCGGGCCGAACCTATTCCATCGTTGAGCGAGCCGGCCGGTACTTCCAAACCCGCTCCGAAAACGGCCGCTACTCCCTGGAACGAGAGATCCATTACGTCATGGGCTCCGGCCGCCACGCGCGCACGTTCATCCACCGCACCCCGCAGGGGCGTCTGGCCGAGTTGCCGCTGGGCTGGTACGCCGAAAACGGCGGCTTTCTCGCCATGAGTCCCGGGTACGACCGCGCCGATCCGCTCGATTTCCGGCGGAAAATCAGCTTTGATTGCATGTTCTGCCACAACGCCTATCCGGCCCTCCCGCCCGGCGCTGACGCCCCTTCCCAGGAGCCGCCGTTTCCCGCGGATTTACCGGACGGCATTGACTGCCAACGCTGCCACGGACCAGGGAGTTTGCATGTCGCCTCCGGAGGCAAGGGCGGAATCGTCAACCCGGCGCGCTTGAGCTCCGAACGGGCCATGGAAGTCTGCATGCAATGCCACCTCGAAACCACCAGCCGGGCCCTCCCGAATTCTCTCATCCGATTCGGCCGAGGCGCGTTTTCCTATCGGCCCGGCGAGCCGCTGGCAGACTTCGTGCTGCACTTTGACCATATCGGACGCCCCGAAAAATTCGAAATTGTCAGTTCCGTCTACCGCCTCCGGCAGTCCCGCTGTTTCCTGGAAAGCAAGGGGAAATTGCTCTGCACAACCTGTCACAATCCGCACGACGTCCCGCGAGGCGAGGCGGCCCGTTCCGCCTACGCCAAGGCCTGCCTCAACTGCCACCCCAGCCTCGCCGGGAGCATGCACGCCAAGGGTGCCGATTGTGCCGGCTGCCACATGCCTCGCCGCCGGACCGAAGACGTTGTCCACGCCGTCATGACCGACCACAAAATTGTTCGAAGGCCGCCGCCCGGGGACCTGCTGGCGCCGCGAAAGGAGGCAAGCCGACCCGATTATCGCGGTGAGGTCGCCCTTTACTACCCGGCATCCGCCCGCGGTCAGGAGACGTATTTAGCTGTCGCCCAGGTGGTGCAGAAGAGTAACTTGCGCGGAGGCATTCCCCGCCTCGAGGCCCTGAAATCGAGGGAGCCAGCCGTCTTATTCGCGTTGGCGCAGGCCTATGAAGCCGAAGGGGATTTTACCTCGGCCGAGGCGCGATACCGGGAGTCGGCGTCGGAAGCCGCGTTCTGGAAGTTGGGAGAGTTATTACAACGGCAGGGAAGAAGCGCGGAAGCGCTGGCGATGTTGGAAAAAGCCGGCGCGGGCCCCGGCGTGATGTTTGCGCGCGGAGTCGCATTCCGCGCTTTGGGACGTGCCGCCGAGGCGATCGCCGCCATGGAGCGGGCCATTGCGCTGGACGGGGATTTTGCCGCGGCCTATAACTCGCTCGGCGGGATGCTCATCGAGAAGGGAGACCGCGCCCGGGCCGAGCATTCGCTGCGCGAAGCGTTGCGGCATCAGCCGGAATTGGCGGAGGCGCACAGTAACTTGGGGCAGCTACTGGCCTCGGACGGCGATTACACGAAGGCAGAGTTCCATTTGCGCGCTTCTATCCGCTGGAAGCCGGAAAATTTTCCGGCCTGGCTGGCGCTGGGCGAGGTGCAATCGGCCCGCGGTGAATGGGCGGCGGCCCGAAAAAGTTATTTGGAGGCCCTCAGCGTCCGCCCCGCGAGCGAGGCGGCGTTGCTCGGGCTCGGTACATCACAGGCCGGAATGGGGGACATCCCCGGTGCCCGCGTCAGCTTGGGCAAGGCCGCCGCCGGCATGGACGCCGCCATTCGCCGCGAGGCGCAGGAACTGCTGGCGACCCTGCCTAATCGGTAACGCCGCCGCTAAACACCCCGGTCCGCGCTCCGCGCCGCCGCCCAGCGCTCCGGTCCAAGCAGATGTCCTGGCCGCTGTTTAACGAAACCGAGATGCTGGATCTGCTCGCTTATTTGAACGGCCTGGGGCGTGAAACCGGAAAGACGGATTAGACGCAACGCCGCCAGCTAAGGCCTTCGATTGAGGGTAACCTTTGTTACTGCAGACGCGCCATGAATATATACTAAAGAACTCCCGCTTCCCTGCGGTAGGGGTGCCTGATCGGATCCACGATCGGTAGAGGCGGTGTTCCAGGAGGCATTTTTGTACCTACGATTCTTGATTCCGCTGGGCTTAGCGGTGGCCTGTTGGGCC
>CAMDKT010000594.1 GCA_945900935.1 Candidatus Sulfopaludibacter sp. SbA3
GCATCGGGCATGCCAGGCTCAAAGAGCGACTTGCAGTTCCTGAACAAGGTACCAACGCGCTCGCCAACCTCGCTGTCAACGTGTCGTTGCGGCCCTATCTCGGTTATCAGGACCTGCTCTAGCGTGATGCTTAGCATTGACCCGCCGAGCTCTGCTTCGCGCAAAAATAGTCCGACGTCCGCATGAACTATATGACCGGGCGGAAACGCTTTCTGCATGGTCTCCCATTTGGAAACTTCCGCAAAGCAACCGTTCTCAAGTTTTCCGAGCAAGTCCGTGACGGAGAAACGAATATCCCCAGCACTGACCATTTTCGAGTAAGCACCAGGAAGGTTTGTGGGAATGGCGGTTCTTTGCTGAACCAGTCTGCGCATCGCCCCGACGGTTTTGTCCCAAGCGAGCCAATTCAGCACTTGGCCTCCACGTTGAATGCGTTGCCAATGCAGCAGGGGTTTGCCTCGTGTCGTCTCTTTCCAGATCTGCCTCCACCAGGTTGTGAAATTGGCGTCAGCGTGAAGTCCCGCGCGGTCCGAAAACTGGCTCCAGCTTATGCTCGTTTCATCAAAGAGTTCGAGCAATGCCGCTCCCCACTTCGCGGCTACCTCTTCCGCGATCTGGCGGTTTTCATCATTATTCAGCGCTATGCGCTGTCTCCCAGCATCCGGCTTAAAAGGGGCGTTGACAGCCCATTTATGATCTGAGCGCTCGACGGTTGGCGTGGTTATCCATAGCCCGGTTAGTTCCTGCGCGAGTTCTGAGATTCCGCTGGCATTCAACTGGAACAAAATGACGGCGGGGCGTTGATCGAACGACAGGGCACATCTGAAGCACAAGTACGAATTGCTGCCGCCGACCTTAGCACACGTGACAAGGCCACCTTCGGTGAGGCTGCTTTCCATATTGGTCCAGATCTTGGGTGCTGCTCCTTCCTGCTTTGCCACAACAGTGCGTATCTTCCTGGAGAAGATTGTCAGCAACGGGGCACTGATTACAAAGGCGTCTAGCGTGTTGGAAATCATGCCCTCAGTGCCAGGGGAACCTTTAAGCCTAATGACAGTGGGGACAGAGTTTGCTGTCACGTGGGAACTGGCTTTCCTGCGCAAGTCTTCAGCGGCGGCCTGGGAAAGCGGCACTGGGAAAAAGCCGCCCCTGATCTCGAAGGCCAGCCGACCACTGACCACTTGGGGTTCCTCTGATACGAAGAACACGCTCTTGAAGCCGAGCCCGAATCGCCCGGTTACTATCGTAGGGCCATCGCCTGGGAGAACCCCTTTGTCGGAAAAGTTCAGGGTGAGCATCTTGAGGAGGTCCTGGTCGTAACCGCGCTTCAGCCCACTGGAAAAACCACGATACCCGTACCGGTTGATGGCGCGGCCCCAATGAATGTTAGCGATCACCAGAAAACGTCTTTTTCTGGACACCCGCCGGCAATCGGGGCGCGACATTGCGGAACTTGAGCCGGAGGTAGTCGAAGTAGCCGTCGGGTAGAGGCTGGTTCAACAGTTCGTCAATGACCGGCCGGAAGTAAGCGAGGGAGCGAATCTGCGGCAAAGGAACCGCGTCGATGGGCCGAGCCAGCCGGCGTAACGATGCCAACAGCAACGCCGACTCCACAACCGGCAAGGGAATTCCGGCATGGTAAAACCGGCGGGCGCAGGAAAGATCCTGCGCCCTGGCGCGCAAAGGTGTGTCGGGAAGATCGACGTAAGCGACAACCACAGCGGCCACGTAAATGGCCGGATCGGAACCATTGGCGGCCGCGCTCATTTCTTCCTCCGCCGGGCGGCTGTTTCCTGCTCACTTTCTCTCTTCCGATAGCTATCGCCTTCAATGACCGTCACGTCGGCGTGATGCAGCAGACGGTCCAACAAAGTAACGATGCAGGTGGCATTGGGAAAGACTTCGTTCCACTCCTTGAAGGGCCGGTTCGTTGTCAGGATCACGGGTTTACGCTCATAACGCCGGTTGATCACTTCGTAGAGTAAGTCGGCGGCCTTGTCATCGAAAGACAGATAGCCGACCTCATCAATACATAACAAGCCGACATTGGCATAGGTTCGCAGCTTATGACGGCGGCCCTCCGGCGTCTGGCGATGTAAGTCCTCCAGCAGCGCCGGAGCGGAACGAAACAGAACCGAGCTGCCCGCCAAGACGGCGGCGTGACAGATATTCTGGGCTATCATCGTTTTGCCCAAACCGTTAGGGCCCACCAGCACGAGATTGCGAGCCTCGGGAAGAAAATCCAGCGTCAGGGCGCGTTCGATAATATCGCGTTCGATCTTGGCGGGCCACGTCCAATCGAAATCGGCGATGGGCTTGAAATTCTTGATGCCGGAGAGCCGGAGGCGCCGTACCAGGCTGCGCCGGGAGCGTTCGGAGACCTCGGCCTGCACCAGTTGTTCGAGGATCTGACGGGGCGACCAGCGGGCTTTGACCGCGCGGGCCAGGAAATCGTCCATCTGGGCTGGAATGGCGCACAGGCCGATCTGGAGAAGCTGCGCCGGGAGGCTATGGCTTGGGATCGTCGTTGGTGTGGGCGAGTTCATCGTAGGTCTCCAGATCGTGAGGCCGGACATCAATTGACTGCGCTTGCGGATACCGGCTGAGATCGACGGCCAGCAGTCGCGGGGGCTGCTGGCGGCGCAACAGGAACGCCACCGACGAAGCGCGCGGCGTGTTTCGTTCCAGCGCTTCTCCAATGGCGCGGCGCAAGGCGGCGGCGCCATGCAGGTCCAGCAGCTTCAGTAACTGGGCGGTTTGACTGCCGGCCGATTCCCCTTGAGCGAACGCCAGGTCCAGCAGCGTTTCACTTTCCGGGGCGGCTTGCGCCAGTCGGCCCCCAGGCGTGGAATGGAAGGCTTTGCGCTTGACCGCCAGCACCGCTTCCTGATGGGCCGGATCGAGCACCTGTTGGTGGCGATCATAAGTGCGCTGATGGCGGGCGATCTCCGCGGCGCCATCCAGGATTCGAATCAGCGTATCGGAAGCCACCAGGGTCAACGGGCGGCCGACGGCTTCCGGTGGAATGGAGTAATCGTTGAGATCGAACCGGATATAGATAGTCTTTCCCGACCGGACCGCTTCGATGCGGTCGGTGGAAAAAGCATGGGCGGGAAGAGGCAGCAGGCGGGGCTGCTCCTCGGCGAAGGCCTGCTCGACGGTGCGCGTATCGTCTCCGGGCCAACGGCGTTGATGGGCCACTTGCTCGCGCCACACCAGCGCCTGGCGGTTGCATTCGGCCAGTGTGGTGAAGGGCCGGCCTGCCCAGAAGGAGTCGCGTACATAGCGGATGGCGCGTTCGACGCGACCTTTCTGATTACCGGCGCGCACCTGGCATGGCCGCGGGACGCAGTGGTAGTGAGCGCTCAGTTCCAGCAGCCGGGGGTTGAAGTGAATCTGATTGCCGCGACGCTCCAGCACCGCGCTTTTCAAATTGTCGTAAAGAATCACGCGGGGCTGTCCGCCCCAGTCCTGGAAGGCGTGGACGTGGCCGCGCAGAAAATTCTCGGTCGTTTGATCGAAGAAGAATTCCAGATAGAGAGCGCGGGAGTAGGACAGCGTGATCACAAAACAGGACAGCGTGCGCCGGGCGCGGCCGACCATGACATAGCCGAAGTGGGCCCAATCGGCCTGCGCCTGGTCGGCGGGAAAAGTCCGTAGCTGCAGAAAGGGTTCCCGTATCCGAGGCCGCAAGCGGGCAACGGTGCGGCGCAATTGCACGATGCTGCCGGTGTAGCCGCGGTCGTGAATCATCTGGTAAATGCGCGTGGCGCGCAGGCCGGGATGTTGGTCCAGGGTTTGCCGGACGAACTCGATATAGGGATCGGTGAGCGAGGGGCGCAGTGGCTGAGAGCTCTGAAAGCGCTCCGATTCAATGGCGCCGCGGACGGTGTCGGGATGAACGCCCAGTTCATGGGCGATGGTGCCGATCGTCCAATGCTCGGCGTAAAAATAGCGGCGAATTTCGACGCGGGTTTCTGGCGGGATCATCAATGGAACTCACTTTCGTTTTGGAATGGGCGGGAAAGGATCGACGAAACGTCCGCCGCGGCCGCAGAAC
>CAMDKT010000595.1 GCA_945900935.1 Candidatus Sulfopaludibacter sp. SbA3
AGAGTCCCGCCTTTTCGAAGACTTCGCCCTCGTCCGCAACAGCCGCCTGTCCACCATGGCGTGTCCCGATAATTTCGTCGCCTGGCTCCGCTCCCGTTACCCAAAGGCAAAATTCTAAAGCACTCCTAATTTTCCCAAATACCGGCAAACAAGCGAAACGGGCAACCCCACGACATTGGAATAACACCCCTCAATGCCGGTGATATAGCGCGAGGCGACCCCCTGAATCGCATACGCGCCCGCTTTATCCATTGGTTCCCCCGTCGCCACATAGCTCTCGATTTCCTCCGCCGTCATCGCCCCGAAGTGGACGGTCGTCACCGCCGCATCGATAAACAACTCCTGTCGATAGAAAATGCAGATCCCCGTGATTACCTCGTGGCTCCGTCCCGCTAACGCCGTCAACATCCGCGCCGCTTCTGTATCGTCCACCGGCTTCCCCAGTATCTCGGACCCCAGCACCACCGTCGTATCGGCGGCCAGCACACACGCACCCGCTTCCCGCGGAATCGCCAGCGCCTTCCCCACCGCCAGCCGCCGCACATACTGCTGCGGTGCCTCCCCCTCCCGAACCCTTTCGTCGATTGCAACCGTACGAACTGCGAACGAGATCCCAGCGCGTTCCAGCAACTCTCGGCGACGCGGCGATTGGGAGGCGAGAATGAGCATACCTCATCCATAATAAATCAGGGCGAATCTGCTTTGTTAAACTCAACGCATGTCCTACAGAGTTGTCTCCGCTCTCGTCGCATTCTCGCTCTCCGCTTTTTCGCAAGGTACCACCTCACGCCTCCTCGGCCTTGTCACCGACTCCTCAAGCGCGTCCGTGGCCAACGCCAACGTAACGCTTACCAATGAAGGTACCGCCGCCGCGTTCAACGCCAAAACCGGTGCTAATGGCGCATACACGTTCGACTCCATTCAACCGGGCCTCTATACCCTCGCCGTCGAGGCCAATGGCTTTCGGAAATACTCCGCGAAGGGCAACCGCGTCTCCATCGGCCAGCCAACAACCATCAATTTGTCGCTCCAACTCGGCGCCGTCACCGAAGTCGTCGAGGTCTCCGGCGCGGCCGAGCTCGTGCAAACCGCCACATCCGGCAACCACGGCCAACTGCTCGAAGAGAAGACGATCAAGGATCTCCCCATCGTCGGCACCCGAGGACGCAATCCCCTCCAACTCCTCGAAATTCAACCCGGCGTCAGCTCCGGAGCCAACACCGGCGGCGGCGTCCATATCCACGGTGCCCGCGACCGCTCCTGGAACTTCACACTCGATGGCATCGACGTCAACGAATCCTCTGCCGGCGGGTCCAATTTCACACCGCTCCGAACCAATCCCGACATGCTCGCCGAGTTCCGCGTTCTGACCGGTAACTTCACCGCCGACTCCGGCCGCAATTCAGGCGGTCAAGTGGCCATGGTCACCAAGTCGGGGACCAATGAAATGCACGCCTCCGGATTCTGGCTCTATCGCACGCCCAGCTTCAACGCCAATGAGTGGGAAAGCAACTTGAACGCACTCGGCAAGCGCCAGTTCGTCCAACACATCTTCGGCGGTTCGCTCGGCGGCGCGATCATCAAGAACAAGACGTTCTTCTTCGCCAATGGACAGGGTTTGAAGGCGCTGGAAACGGCAATCGTAACGCGAACGGTCTATACGTCACAGGCGCGACAGGGAATCTTTCGCTACATGAACAACGGCCGCAACCTGCCCGCCGGCGTCGCCAGCGCCAGCGTCGATTTCTCGGGTAATCCAACCAACGCCGCCGCAGTCACGAACTACAACATCTTCACGAGTGACCCCAGCCGAGCCGGACAGGATAAGTCCGTCGCCGCGTTGATCGCGCAAACTCCACTGCCGAATCGCTTCGATTTCGGTGACGGATTGAACACCGCCGGATTTAATTTCACCGCGCCCCAGTTCGAGCGCCAAAACGACATCGTCACCAAGATCGACCATATTTTTAACAACAAGAACACCATCTATCTCCGCTACGCCTTCGGCCAGCAGGACACCAACTGTGACCGCGTCAATGGTGGCCAGCCGCTCTTCCCCGGCGCGACCTGCCTGGTCAACACCTCACGCGCACCGCGCAATATGGCCGTGAACTGGCGCGCCAATCCGTCGCCGAACATCACTAACGAATTCGTCGCGGGCTTCAACAGCTTTGGCTTTATCTTTGATCAGCCCCTGGCTTCACTCACCGAATATTCGTTGACCGGCGCCCCCGTCACGCTGTTGACGGACCGCTCCTTTGGCAACAACCGCAAGGTCCGCACTGCGCAAATCGTTGACAACTTCTCCTGGATCAAAGGCGCGCACGCCATCAAGTTCGGCGTGAATATCCGCCTCCAGCGCCAGGTCGACGACCGCGGCTCCGTCGGCGGCCTGAACGCCAATCCTTCCGTTAACTTCTCAACCGTCATCAACCCCGTCGACCCCGCTGCCTTCGGCCTCCCCGCCGACATCCAAACAGCCAACGACCGTCCCGCCCTCCAATCCCATATTAATTTCATGCTCGGCCGCGTCGGCCAGCGCTCCGTCGGCTTCGTCGCCGCCGGTGATAAGTTCGTCCCCGGTCGCTTCGCTTTCGTCACTGACTACCCCGAGTACGACCTCTACATCCAGGACACCTGGAAAGTGAAGAAGAACCTGACCATCGACTTTGGCCTCCGCTGGGAAGCCAAACTGACCGCCACCAATCCCGATAACCGCATCCGGCGGCCGGACGCTCCATTGGTGGCGGGCGCCGCGCCCACAACCACCGCCAAATGGGTCAGAGGCAAACTCTACGACAGCGATTTGAACAATTTCGGACCCTCCATCGGCTTCGCCTGGGACCCCTTCGGCACCGGCAAAACCTCCATTCGCGCCAATTTCCGCACTGCCTTCGACCGCATTCCGACGTTCCTGTTCGCCTCCGCCATCTTCCCCAACATGCCCGGCGAAACCATCGGCATTTCTGAGCAGGCCTACGGCCAGGCCGGCGGCCGCCTCGCCGGTTTGCAGCCCATCGCGCCTCCTTCGGTCACGCCTTCATCGCTCTCCCAGCCGCCAGCCTTCAGCAACAACAGCATCACCGTCGTTGACCCCAACTTTCGTTCCGCCGTCACCAATCAGTGGTCACTCTCGCTCCAGCGGGAAATCATGAAAAAAACCGTTTTGGAAGTCTCCTTCTTCGGCCGCCGAGGCTATGGACTCATGGGAGCCTACGGAGCCCATCAAGCCGATATCTATCGCAACGGATTCGTCCAGGGGTTCAACGAAGTGAAGGCCGGCGGCGAGTCCTCGCTCTTCAACCGCGTTCTCTCCGCCGACTCCCGCATCAACGCCGGCGAAACCGCCTCGCGCATGATTCGCCGCCTCTTCCCCAACGATCTGTCCAACAACAACGCCGGCGGCCTCGCCGCCAACTTCGCCGCCCGTCTCCAAGGCGGCCGTTCCGTCACCGACCTCTCCGGCGCCGGCCCCTACTTCTTCTGGCCCTTCCCGCAGTTCAGTAACGTGAGTACGATTGACTCCAACGACTTCTCCACCTACAACGGCCTCGAGTTCCTGGTGGAACGCCGCTTCTCGTCAAACTTGTTTATCAACGCCAACTACACTTTCTCCAAATCGCTCGACACCCGCAGCTACGATCCGACGTTCACCGTCGTCAGCGGCGGTGCCAATCAAAGCGCGTCATCCACGCCATTCGACATCAACAACCGGAAACTGAACTACGGCCGTAGCGATTTCGACCGCACCCACGCCCTCAAGACCACGTTTAGCTACGACCTGCCCTTCGGGCGCGGACAGCGCTTCGCCGGTTCCTCCGGAAGGATGGCCCATCACGTCATCGGCGGCTGGCGCATGGCTGGCATTTTCACCCTCACTTCGGGTCGGCCCTTCACCGTCTATTCCGGTGCCAGCACCGCGTCCAACGTCTTGAACTCGCTCGCCGATTGCACCGGCTGTACCCGTAAGGATGGCGCGGCGCTCACCGATCCCGGCACCGGTTTCGTCTTCTATTTCGATGAGGCGCAGCGGAGAAAATTCTCGAT
>CAMDKT010000596.1 GCA_945900935.1 Candidatus Sulfopaludibacter sp. SbA3
CTTCCGGAATCACGGCAATCGTTTCTGAGCCACTCGCCGTCAGGGCGTGGTTTCGGCCAGAATCCCCAAAACTGTTAAGTACCCGCACGGCGGCACGGCGCGGGGAAAACGGAACCTCCTGCTACACTGAGAGCATCTACTCTTGTAGCAAGTATGTCCATTCGATCCTATTTTCGACTCGCGCTCCACACGCAAATGCTGCCGCTTCTTGAAAGCGGCGAAGAGACCCTGGTTGGCGGCCAGGCGGTGATGGAAGGCGTCATGATGAGGACTCCTCACAATTACTGCACCGCCGTGCGCAGGGCTTCCGGGGAAATCGTGACTGAGGAAAGCCATCTGCCGCGGGTTTCGGAGACGTATCCGATTTTCAAGTACCCGATTCTGCGGGGCGTCGGCACGCTGGGGCAGGCGATGTGGCTGGGCGTGAAAGCCTTGAAGTTTTCGGCCAATGTGGCGATGGCCGATGAGAACAGTAAAGAAGGCAAGCCGGAGGGGTCCGAAATTCCGGCGTGGGTGATGACGGCGAATCTGGTCTTTAGTCTGTTGTTTTTCATTGTTCTTTATAAATTCGTCCCGCTGTGGCTGACGACGCAACTGCAAAATGTTTATCCGGTGATTGAGAATCGGATTCTGTTCAATTTGCTTGACGGCGTTATACGCATCGCGATTTTCATTACGTTTCTGTTCGGGCTGTCGCGGTATAAGGATATTCATCGCGTCTTTGAGTTCCACGGCGCGGAGCACAAAGTGGTTTTCAATTTTGAATCGGGCAAGCCGGTGACGACGGCCAATGCGCAGAGCTTTGTTACGTTCCATCCGCGCTGCGGCACCAGTTTCCTGTTGGTGGTGATGGTGATTTCGATGGTGCTGTACACGCTGCTGCCGGTGGATGGATTCGCGCAGAAATTCGCGGCGCGCATTGTGCTGTTGCCGCTGATTGCGGGTTTGAGTTACGAACTGATTCGCTTTGCGGCACGGCAACGCGGCTCGCTGCTGGCGCTGATGACCGCGCCCGGCCTTTGGCTCCAGAAGATCACCACGCAGCCTCCGAACGATGAGCAGGTGGATGTCGCCATTCACGCATTGAACTCGTCGATGGCACTGGAAAAGAAGCAGGGCGGCGAGCTCGTAATCGCTTAGCAGTCCCCAACCGTTGGCTTGTTTCCTGATAGCGGGAAAGGGTATCTCCATGCAATATTCCGACAAACTCGACCATCTCGAAAAACGCTTTGAAGAACTGACCGATCAGATGGCGGACCCGTCTGTGATTGCCAACAACGAGGTCTATCGAAAGACGGCGAAGGCGCAGCGCGATATGGAAGGGATCGTTGACAAATATCGCGAGTTTAAAGCGGCGTCGGAGAACATGCGGCAGGCGCAGGGGATGATGCAGGAGGCCGACGCGGAATTGCGGGGAATGGCGGAAGATGAAATTGCCCTGCTGACGCCGCGAATGGTGAGGTTGGAAGAGGAGTTGAAGTTCCTGCTGTTGCCGAAGGATCCGAACGATGAACGGAACGTGGTGCTGGAAATCCGCGCCGGAACGGGCGGTGATGAGGCCACGCTTTTCGCAAACGAAATTTTCCGGATGTACACTCGCTACGCCGAGACGCTGCGATGGAAGGTGGAAGTGACCGACGTCAGCCACAGCGACGTGGGCGGCGTGAAGGAAGTGATCGCGCTGATCACCGGGGATCGCGTCTTCAGCCGGATGAAATACGAAAGCGGCGTACACCGGGTGCAGCGGGTGCCGCAGACGGAGACGCAGGGGCGCGTGCATACGTCGGCGATCACGGTGGCGGTGATGCCGGAAGCCGACGAAGTGGAGATACACATAGAGGCGAAAGATCTGCGGATCGACACGTTCTGCTCATCGGGTCCCGGCGGGCAGTCGGTGAACACGACGTATTCAGCGGTGCGGATTACGCATTTGCCGACGATGACGGTGGTTTCCTGCCAGGACGAAAAATCGCAGATTAAGAACAAAGACAAGGGCATGCGGGTGCTGCGTTCGCGGCTCTATGAACTGGAGGTGGACAAGCAGCAGGCGTTGATTGGAGCGGAGCGGAAGAAGATGGTGGGGTCGGGCGACCGCAGCGAAAAGATTCGCACGTACAACTTCCCGCAGAACCGCGTTACAGATCATCGCATCGGCTTGACGCTGCATCAACTTGACTTGGTTATGGAAGGCAAGCTGGATCCGTTCATTGATGGGTTGACCACGTACTACAACGCGGAAAGGCTGAAGCAGCAGGCCGAAGATGACTATTCGAACGGCGCTGGCCCAGGGCGTAAAACTTCTTAACGACGCGGGGATTACCGCGCCGAGGCTGACGGCGGAGGTGTTGCTTGCCGCTGCTTTGCGGCAGGAGCGGGTCTATTTGACGGCGCACTCCGAGGATGAATTGAGCGAGGTTGGGTGGATCCATTTTGGGCGGTATCTGCATGAGCGTCTTTTGGGGAAACCGACGCAGTATATTACGAAGCGGCAGGAGTTTTATGGACGCGATTTTTACGTCGCGCCGGGAGTGTTGATACCGCGGCCGGAGACGGAATTGCTGGTGGAACAGGTGTTGAGGCGGGCGCGGGCGGGGATGCGGGTGTTGGATGTTGGGGCGGGGTCGGGGTGTGTTGGGGTGACGCTGGCGCTGGAATCGCGGTTGCGCGTTTTCGCGACGGATGTTTCTTTAGAGGCGTTGGGGATTGCGTCGCGAAATGCGGTTGGGTTGGGGGCGAAGGTTTATTTTGTCCGGGCCGATTTGGCTGCGCCTTTCGGGGGATCGTCGTTTGACGTAGTGGTTTCCAACCCTCCGTATGTGCCGGAATCGGATCGGGAATCGCTGGCGGCGGAAGTGCGCGAGTGGGAACCGGCGATGGCGTTGTTCGCGGGGGATCAGGGGTTGGACGTGTACCGGCGGTTGATTCCGGAGGCGGCGCGGGTGTTGCGTCCGGGCGGGCTGCTGGCGATGGAAATTGGGTTTGGCCAGGCGGAGGCAATCGGCGAATTGTTGGCCGGTTGGAGCGGAGTTGCGTTTGTGGATGATCTGGCGGGGATTCCGCGGATTGTGCTGGCCGTTCGCATAAACTCGTAGCAGTGATGCGCTCCATCTTCCACATCGACATGGACGCTTTTTTCGTCTCGGTCGAAGAGCTGTACGACCCTTCTTTGAAGGGCAAGCCGGTCGTTGTTGGCGGCCAGGCGCATGAGCGGGGCGTGGTGTCGGCGGCCTCCTACGCGGCGCGCAAGTTTGGCGTTCACTCCGCGATGCCGCTGCGGACGGCGGCTGCGCTTTGCCCGCAGGCGATTTTTGTTGACGGCCATCGGGACCGGTACGCGCTTTACTCCGGCAAGGTGAAAACCGTTCTGGAATCGTTCACGCCGAAATTTGAGATGGCTTCCATTGACGAAGCCTATCTGGATATGACTGGCACCGAGCGCCTCCACGGGCCGGCATTGCAGGCTGCGCATAAGCTGCACGAAGCGATCAAATCGGCCACGGGCTTGAACAATTCGATCGGCTGCTCCACGGCGCGGCTGGTCTCCAAGGTTGCCTCCGATCAGGCGAAACCGAATGGCGTGCTGTGGATTCCTCCGGGCGCGGAATCGGCGTTTTTGGGGCCGCTGGATATCCGCAAGATTCCCGGCGTTGGCAAAGTGGCGGAGAAGAATTTGCAGGACATCGGCGTGTATAAAGTCAGCGATCTGGCGCTGCTTGACGACCGGTTTTTGATGGAACGCTTCGGAAAACTCGGGCTTGCGCTGGCGGGGAAGGCCAAAGGTTTTGACGCCGGATCGTGGTTTGAAAAAGAGATGGCGACGAATGAAGATCCCAAATCGATCAGCCACGAACATACTTTCGACGAGGACACGGCGGATCGGAATACGCTGGAATCCACGCTGACGCACATGAGCGAAAAAGTGGGGCGGCGGCTGCGGGAACACGCGCTGCACGCGCGCACGGTGCAGATTAAATTCCGCTATTCGGACTTCTCTACTTTTACCCGTGCGCAGTCGCTGGACCACGCCACGCAGCTCGACACGGAG
>CAMDKT010000597.1 GCA_945900935.1 Candidatus Sulfopaludibacter sp. SbA3
CTCATCACCGCCGGCAAAGAGGAAGGGCTCATTGAGGAAGAAGACCGTCAACTCATCCAGTCCGTCGTCGAGTTCGGCGACAAAACCGTCGGCGAAGTCATGACGCCCCGTCCGCGTATTGTCGGCATCGAAAAAAGCCGTTCCCTGGAAGAACTGCGGGAACTCGTCATCAACGAACAGTACTCGCGCATCCCTGTCTATGACGGGACGATCGATAATGTTGTCGGCTTCATCCACGTCCGCGACATGTTTGAGCGCAACCCCAACGAACGCGGCCGAAAAGCCTGGGAAATCATGCGCCCCATCCGCGTCGTTCCGGAACAGAAAATGGTCACCGCGCTGCTGAAGGAAATGCAGCGCGACGGCGCCCACATGGCCGTCGTTGTTGACGAATACGGCAACACTGCCGGCCTCGCCACCATGGAAGATCTTGTCGAAGAGATCTTCGGCGAAATTCGCGACGAGCATGAACCGGTCGCCGACGTCACCGCCGACGGCGAAGGAGCTTGGCTCGTTTCGGGGAGCTTTGACCTCGATCATCTCCAGGAACTTGTCGGCTTCCGCCCCGACGAACAGTTTGATTCCACCACCGTCGGCGGCCTCGCCGCGGAATGGCTGGGCCGTGTCCCCCTCGCCGGCGAAGCCGTCGAACGCGAAGGAATACGCATTGAAATTGTCGCCGCTGATGACCGCCGCGTCGACCGTGTGCGCATCCTGCGCGCCCCAGAGCCCGAACAACCCCAAAAGGAGCATCCAACAATGGAAGTGAAAAAGGATGCCTAAGCCTAAAAAGCCCAAGTATCACGCCGGTACCGCCACGATTATCGGCTTGCCGAATGCCGGTAAGTCAACGCTGCTAAACGCGATCGTCGGCGAAAAAATCGCCATCGTCACCGCCAAGGCACAGACCACCCGCACCGCCCTCAACGGCGTCTGGACAGGCGAAAATGCGCAAATCGTTTTCGTCGACACCCCCGGCCTGCATAAATCCGACACCGTCATCAACCGCCGCATGATGCAATCCGTCCGCGCCGCTATGGACGCGATCGACGTCATCATCCTCGTCGTCGACGCGACCAAAACACCCGGCCAGGATATCGCCCAGGCCGTCGACCTCGTCAAAAAGCCCGGCACGCCGGTCGTCCTCGTCCTCAATAAAGTGGACTCAATCCACGACAAATCCAAGCTCTTCGCCCTCATCGAGCAGTACCAGGCCCTCCACGATTTCGCCGCATTCATCCCCGTTTCCGCGAAAAAAGGCGAAGGCGTTGACGAGCTTCGGAAGGCCATCATCACTTACCTCCCCGTTGGCGAGCGTGTCTATCCGGAGGACCATCTCACCGACGTCCCGTCCCGCTTCCTAGCCGCCGAAATGGTCCGCGAGAAGATCCTGATTCTCGCCCAGCAGGAAGTCCCGCACTCGGTCGCCGTTCTGGTCGACGAATGGGAAGACAAACCCAACGTCATCCGCATCGCCGCCACGATTTACGTCGAACGCTCTGGACAGAAAAACATAATCGTCGGCGCCGCCGGAGCCATGATCAAAAAGATCGGATCCGCTGCCCGCGCCGAAATGGAGCTGTTTTTCGATAAAAAAATCTTTCTGGAGCTCTTCGTGAAGGTAAAACCTGACTGGCGGAATCAGCCTGAGTTCCTGAATGAGTTAGACTGGCGAAGGATGGTCAACGATAGTGATGTATAAGCTGGTGATTCTACTCTGCATGCTTCTGGTTCCCGCCTTCGCGGACCAGAAGAAAGACGACCAGATTTACGACAACGTGAAACGCCGCCTGGCCGGCGACCCCGACATCAAAGGGGGCGCTCTCGAAGTGGTCGTCGCCGATGGCGTCGTCACCGTTAAGGGCATCGTCCGCACGGACCGCGCAAAAATCAAGACCGATCGCGTCGTTGGCAAAGTAAAGGGCGTCACCAAAGTCGTCAACGAACTCAAGGTTTCGCCGACCGGCAATTAACCGATCAAAACTGAAGGCTCGCCGATTACGAGCACCCCGCCATGCGCGGTCTGGTCGCCAAGCCGGGCCGTCGGCATGAAACCGGTCAGGACCGTCGGACAACAAGGCGGCAGAATCGATCCTCCCATCTGGGGAGCCGGGCTGGTGGTGACCGGACCAGTGTGCCTACCGGAAAGGCGCGTGGCTGACAGCATGGATTCTGGCCTGATAATCAGTTAAGGGAAATCTTGGGTCCGGTTCGATAAGGCCGCGAAAAACCCGTTCCCGTAAAAATGGGACAATGAAGCCGATGAAGACAACCCTCGAAATCCCCGACGCTCTATTCCGCCAAGCTAAAACCGTCGCGGCCCAGAAGGGGATTTCTTTGCGTGCGTTGGTCACGGAAGCTCTCACGGATAAATTGCGGACGAAACAAGAAGTCGATAAACCTTGGATGAGTAGCGTTGGCGGCCTCAGCCACCTGCGCGAAGAGACCCGGAGAATTAACCAGATTATTAGGGACGAGTTCGAGACGATTGAACCGGAAGACCGCCTTTAGCCTCGGCCACTTCCTGATGAACCGTACTGGCGAGGAAGTTCGCAAACAAAGTAGACTTGTGGCATGGACTTTATTAGGGCGCTGATTTCAATTCTCAAAAAGGTGGCGAATGCTGCCGGGAGAGAGTCAGTTCGCCTTTTCGTCTGTGTTGTGCTCACGGGGTTAGTCGCTGGCTATTTTCTGCCGGGACTCAGATTCATGGGCCTCTTCCAGCAGTTTTGTGAATTTGTATGGAAGCAGCTACCGGATGATCCACTAGGCCTTGAGGTGGACGCGGAAATGGGTACCCTCCTAGTGATGTTCGTCGGAACGGCCCTCATCATCCGACTGCTCTTCGCTTTGTCGCCACGGATCAGGGCTTGGCTCAAAAGCGTTCTCAGCAACCTCGAGGCCCCAATGGAAAGCGCTCCACACACCACTGAGACCACGCTACCAATGACTCTTCAGGAGGCTGCTTTCAGCCTCCGAGCACGATCAAGACAATTGCGCCGCACAGGCCAAATACTGATCGCTGCAATTGTTCTGCTGCTGTTGTTGAGTTTCATGATGTTCCAGGGCGCTGAGAGTGCGGCAATGGGAATGTATCGTGAATTCACGCTGCCACTTCAAACTGAGGCACAGAATATTCGGCTTGAAATATCCAACGCCATGACTCGGCCACCAAGTAAGGAACCTGCGGCGGAGAAGGCCAATGACTCTCTCCTGGCTCAGAGACGTGAGGAATTGGCGAGGCTGGAAGCGCGCATCAGCGAACTATCACCCACCAAGAGCTTGTCACTGTTCTTGATCTTCAGCCTTGGCACGAAGGTGGCCGCAGTGATTTTTCCGGTGTTCCTGATCCAGCTACTTGGCAACCTTTACCGCTATCATACTCGGCTTGCATTCTTTACCGATTCCCGAGCAGACGTTCTGGAAATCTTAGGAACATCGCAAGGCTTAACTGCCGAGCGGCTAGTGGATCTTCTAGTGCCGGAGAAAACTGTCGAGATGGACCAAATCCCGAATTTTCCGGTGCTGGAACAACTCCGCGACGTGCTGAAAGTAATTGGTCGGAAGGACTAGGCCTTCCGACTCGACAACCTGCTTCGCTTGGCATTCTTTGTGGAACTCAGGATCGACAACAAGAACGTAAGGCACCTTCTCATAGTAATAGTAGTTTGCGCCCGGAGTCCCTTGACCGCGATTTCTCTCCCTGACAACAGGCCCCACCGATCTATAGACCAAATTCGATGGGTACCCTTTTCTGGTTTTCACTATAGAAGTGAAACGTTCGCAAGCAACGCCTAGTCGGCGTTGCGGCCCGAATCGGAATATCATGGAAGTTTCGTTCTCTCGTTTAAGGCGGCGCATGCAGACCATCACACTCGAAGTTACGCAGGATCACATCGACCGCCTGTGCAAGGCGAAGAAACCAGTCCTAGGCATTGCCGAACTGATTTGGAACAGCGTTGACGCCGACGCCACCGAGGTCGGCGTACGGGTCAATCGAAACACCCTCAACAGCATTGACACAATCGAGGTTGCTGACAACGG
>CAMDKT010000598.1 GCA_945900935.1 Candidatus Sulfopaludibacter sp. SbA3
ACCGAAGAACCAGGAGATCGACGAAGTGGTTTCCATGATGAGCGGGCGATTCGCGCTGGCCAACGAATTAATCACGATGCAGGACTTGGCATTCGGCATTCCGGGCGCGGACTTGAAATTGAACGGCACTTACAATTTAGGCAACGAAGCGATCGATTTCCACGGGGATTTGCGCTTGCAGGCGAAGCTCTCGCAGACGCAAACGGGCTGGAAGCGGGTGGCGTTGAAACCGGTGGATCCGTTCTTCGCTAAGAACGGCGCTGGCTTGTATACGAAAATCAAGATCACCGGAACGCGGAAGGAGCCCAAGCTCGGGCGCGAGAAGTAGTGCTTAGCCGTTGAGCCGGAGGCTGAACCAGCGGTGGCGCTTGGTGGGCGCGTCGCGGGCGCGGAGAATGAACCGGTAGTCCCGCCAGTTGGTGACCACCAAATATACGGCGAGCAGGAAGATGCTGAGGGTGATGAGCGTCGTCAGGGCGACGGCACCAAGATGAAAGCCGACGGTGTCCGGACCCGGATTGAACAGATAGCGCTCAAACACGTGGCCAAAATTCATTCCGAAGAATCCGGTCAATACCGCGCCCGCGCCAAACAGCATGCTCAGCATCGCAAGGCGGTTAACGGCTTCCGTACTCCGATATTGGTTGTACTCGTTAAGAGCGGAGTTCATGTTGGTGAGTTCCTGCTCAATTTGCACGCGGAGTTCTTCGACGCGGTAGGCGCGGCACTGCATCTGAAAGTGTTCAATTTCCTCGTCTTTGTTGGCGAGTTCGTCGAAATACCAGTAGTTGGAAAAGTTCAGGAATTCGTTGCGCAGGTCGGTGGCAATTTCAACATTTTGCCGTTCCAGCCGGCCGACGGCGAGATTCTCATAAAGGCGGCGGGAGACAAGCGCGACGCTTTCGGCGAAATCGAGGAGCGTGGCCCGGTAGAAAAGCGCCACGATGGCCATAAGGTAGTAGCGGCCGGAGAACATGCGCTCAATCAGATTGCCTTCCTGCACTTGATGCAGTCCGCGGCTGGCGACGCCACGAACGAGGGTGACGTTTGAAAAGCGAGTGAAGCCATAATAGGTGCCCTCGTGGGCCCAGCGCGTGTAGGTATGTTCGCGCAGTTGTTCGCGGGTGAACGCGGGGTCATAGCGGAAGCCCTCGCCATCGCGGTCGACGAAGAGAAAGCGGCTGAAGAGCTGTTCCACTTTCTCCGGCGTGCCAAACTCAGGATCGACGGCCATGTAGGAATACGGGATCATGCGCTCGTCAAAAATCTGCTCGTATTCCAAGGTGTCGTAGTTGAGGAAGTAGAGAAGGCCCTGAATCACTTTTGACAAAGGCGGTTGAAACTGGACAATCGCGCCGGATTCGAAGGTTTCGCTGGCCAGCGTCTCTTCGCCCAGAGCCAACCTTGACAGGGCCGGGACGCGGCCTTCGCGACGCTGCCGGCCGCTGGTGGGATACACCTTGCGCATCATCTCGTTCATCCACAAGGCTTCGCGGACGGTGCAATCGTTGCGTTTGACACCGATAGAAAGAATGCCCACGCCGTTGGCGAACAAGAAGAGGCGGAGATCCGTGACTGGGACGGAACAGGCGCGGCCGCGCACGTCATGGGCTTCCCAGAGCAGCGGTAACGTTTCCGGCAGCAGAATTTCAAAGACCCGAAGCTGCGTAGCCTGGTCGCCGGTCTTGGTATCGAAGAACACGCGCCGCACGAAGGGATGGAAGAAGACCATGTCCTGATAGGCGCTGGAGTCGAGATCAAACTCGGTGTAGGAGGCCCGCCGCCAGCCTCCCAGGCGAGCGCGGATGGGCGCCTCGGTGGCGCAATTTTCACTGCGAAGCCAGTCGTCCAGACCGTCAATCCAACTGCGCAGCGGCGGCCAGAAATCAGGGTGCGCGGAGGCCACCACTTCCTTGTCGACAACGAATGGGAAGAGGAAATAGGTCTCGAGTTGTAGAACAGGATTTCCCGAAGGCACCTTCGTTATGATAGCTTCCCTGGTGGGATGCGCCTAACTGTTTCGATCAATGACGTGGGTGCCGAACGCGGCGAAGTGGTTGGCGCCGGCGGGCGGAGAGCACCGTTCACCGACAGTCAGCCCAGTGCCAATGCTTGAAAATCCAAGTACAATCGTCAGGTAGAACCAGACCGCTCCCAACCTCGGTAGAGGTCGGCCACGGGCACACGTATCCGGTAGATCGTTAATTTAGGAGGGCAAGGCGATGAATCTCGAACAAGAGCTGTCAAAGGCGCGCAAAACAGTCGTCACAGACGGCTACGAAATGTCGATTGGAGAAATTATTGGCCTTTATAGTACTGGCGAGCTTGTGATTAATCCGGCTTTTCAGCGTTACTTCCGTTGGGACCCTGGGCGTAAGACAAAATTCATCGAGTCACTTCTCCTCGGGATTCCGATACCACCAATATTTGTTTTCCAGACAGACGATGGGATTTGGGAGCTTGTCGATGGCTTACAGCGCGTGTCTACTCTACTAGAGTTCATGGGCCTGTTGAAGGACCCTTCAGGCAAGCAGAGGGAACCGTTTGTTCTTGATGGCACTACTCTCCTTCCGTCTCTCAAAGATCGATCATGGGAAAAGGGAGTAAGCTCTGCCCCTTTAAGCCCAGCCCAGAAACTGGACCTGAGACGAGCACGATTGCGCGTGGAAATACTTAAGCGCGAAAGTGACCCAACCTCAAAATTCGAGTTGTTCCAGAGGCTGAATACGGGCGGGGCGTCACTGTCAGAGCAGGAAGTGCGCAACTGTACCCTCGTAATGATCAACCCGGAACTCCAGAAGTGGATTGAGAATCTCTCTGCGGTCCCCAGTTTTAAGCAGAGCATTCGGATCACAGAGGCGGCGATGGAGAAACAACTGACTATGGAGTTGGTGCTCCGATTTCTCGCCTTTCGCCGCGTACCCTACGGCAAGGGACTCGACGTTCACGATTATCTCGATCACGCATCAATCACTATTGCAAGGGACCAAGCATTTCCAACCGAGGCAGAACGGGCTGTATTCATTGCCACTTTCGACGCTATTCATGGCGCGTTGGGATCTTCGGCCTTCCGGCGATGGGAGGGATCTAAGTTTACGGGTAAGTTCTTGATGTCCGTGTTTGAAGTTCTCGCTTTCGGATTATCCATGAACCTGTCGAAGGTCAACAAGCTATCACCTTCGCAAAGAAGTACTTACATCCAGAAACGAGCGAAAGATCTTTGGACTCAGGTGGAGTTCCGTAAGTACTCCGGCCCTGGTGTCAGGGGATCCGACCGGCTGTCCCATCTTCTTCCGATGGCCACAGAGTTTATGAAGCCATGAAGCTCCGTACTGAACTGGAACTGCAGGAGTATCTCGATTACGAGTTGGCGTGGCGGATAAAAGAGATCGACTACACAAAAACAGCGGTTCAACGCGCCAAAGGTAATGCACAATTGGCCGTCGCCCGGGCAGGATTGGCGCTTCTGTATGCGCACTGGGAAGGGTTCGTTAAAGGAGCCTCAGAAGCACTCTTGAATTTCGTGCTACACAGGAGATTCAAGTACAGCCAACTTCGACCTTGCTTCATTGCTCACGGCTTGGCAAAGCACCTGGATGTTCTCGTCGACTCACATAAGCATCATAGACGTTTTGAGTCCATTCAGTTCGTGGTGGAGCAACTTGAGAAGCAAGCGGTTTTTCCATGGAAGGACGTGATTAGGACTCAGGGCAATCTTAGCTCTGAAGTCTTTCGAAGCGTCGTTGCAGCAATCGCGGTGGATCCAGCAAAATACGAATCACGATACAACTGGATCGACAAAGTGTTATTGGCGCGACGCAACCGAATTGCACACGGCGAGCGGTTGGAATTCTTGGCCAGCGAGTTCCCGAGTTTAGCTGACGAGACGCTTACATTGCTTCGGTGGTTTAAGACTGACATTGAGAATAGCGTTGCGACGAAAGCGTATCTGGCGGCCACATCGAGTTAGAGGATTCCTTGGACAGACGGCCACATGTCCCCGTATGACGCTTTACCTGATGAAGTGGTGCTTCACTAGAGC
>CAMDKT010000599.1 GCA_945900935.1 Candidatus Sulfopaludibacter sp. SbA3
CCGCTGGAGGGGACAACGGCTCCGATGCGCTCATCGAAAGCGGCGGCGAGAAGCGCCATTTTGCCGTTGCGCGAATGGCCGGTGATGCCGATTTTGGCCTTGTCGACTTCGGGCAGCGTGACAAGATAATCCACGGCGCGCGAGCCGGCCCAGGCCCATCTGGCCATGACAGGGAAATCAATTCCGGGGTAAATGTCGAGCCAGGCATCGGAATCGTCACCGTTGCCGTAGCGCGGATCGGTGGCGTGATAAATGCAAGCGATGTAGCCTCGGCGCACGGCTGTGTAGACCCAGGGACGATTGTGCGCGTGGTTGGTGAGAAAGACTGGAAAGGGCCCTTTGCCATCAGGGATGATGAGTTCGACGCGAAGCGTGGCGCGGTGGTCCGGGCCGAACTCCAGCCGGACTTCGCGAACCGTTACGGCGCCTTCGCGGCGCGTGGCAGTGACGACAGCGCGGAGATTAGCAGGCGTGGGCGGGAATTCGCCGAACATCCAATGCTGAACATCCTTGCGGAGTTGCTGCTTGCGGGCGGGCCACTGGGCTTGCGTTTTGACGCCTTGGAGCGGATCGGGGAGGACGGGGATGGATGGAAGCTTGTCGAAATCGGGCGGGAGTTCGCCGGTGCGTTTCACCCAGTCTTCCCAGGTTTTGTCGAGCGGGTTCAGGCGGCCATCGGCGGGGACACGGGAGGGCAGGAGCAGCGTGAGCAACTCGGCCAGCGTTTTTGCCGGATCGGCGGCGATGAGCGGGAGGGCGAGGAAGAAGTAGACGAGGCGCATGGAACTGTTGCCAGTGTAATGAGAGAATAGGTTCCGACGCCACATGAATCGACGCTCCCTCCTTTTCAGTTCGCTAGCCGTTTGGGGTCAAAAGAAGTTTGCCGATCCCGCGCCGCCCAAAGTCGCCGCGCCAAACGGTGTGCCCGCCGTGGCGAAAGCCAATCCGGAAGCGAAACGTCACAAGAAGCCGACGGCGCTGCAAAAGAACGCGGTGATTGAAGACTGGCCCTCGTTTCTGGGGGCGAGTCATAACGGCATTTCCCGTGAGACGCCGATTAGTAAGAAGTTCTCATCCAGCGGGCCGCCACTGGTGTGGGAGATGACGAAGGGAACCGGGTATACTTCGCCAGGAATCGTGGGCGACAAGTTGGTATTCTTATCCCGGCGCGGCGACCAGGAAATTGTCGATTGTCTGCACCCCGAAACCGGCGAGAGGTACTGGCAGCATAGTTATCCGACGTCGTTCTCTGACCGTTATGGGTATAACAACGGGCCGCGTTCGAGCCCCGTAATTGACGGTGAGCGCGTGTATACGGTGGGCGCGGAAGGCGTGATGCATTGTCTGCATTTGCCGTCGGGCCAAGTGTTATGGCGGCGGCAATTGCGGGATGAATTCAAAGTGCCGCAGGACTTCTTCGGCGTTGCCTCGACGCCATTGGTGGAAGGCGGACTGTTGATCGTAAATCTCGGCGCGCCGGGCGGGCCGTGCGTGATTGGACTGGATAAGTTAACCGGGCAGATGCGCTGGGGCGCGGGTACGGAATGGGGCGGCAGTTATGCGTCGCCGATTCCGGCAGTGGTGCATGGGAAGCGGCGCGTTTTTGTCTTTGCCGGCGCGGAGAGCGAGCCGCCGGCGGGTGGGCTTTTGATGATTGATCCGGCGACGGGCGTTGTTGACTTTACGTTCCCGTGGCGAAGTAAGAGTTATGAATCGGTGAACGCGTCTTGTCCGGTGATTATGGGTAACTACGTCTTCGTATCGGCCAGTTACAAGACGGGCGGGGCGATGTTGGAAATTACGCCGGATTTCAAGCACAAAGTGCTGTGGAAGACGCCCGAATTTGGCCTGCACTTCAATACGCCTATCCACAAAGACGGTTATCTGTACGGCTTCGACGGACGCAATGAACCGGACGCGTCGCTGGCTTGTGTCGAGGTGAAGACGGGAAAAGTGGCGTGGCGAACCAGCTTGGAATGGAAGGAAGTGTTTCAGGCCGGCGGGCAGCAGCGCGAGCAGATGATGAGTCCCTATCGCGGGAATTTGTTGCATGTTGATGGGCGTTTTCTGGTACTGGGCGAGATGGGTCATCTGCTTTGGATGGATCTGAATCCGGGTGGTTTTAAGGAGGGCTCGCGGGCCTGGCTGTTCGCCGCGAGGGAGACTTGGTCGCCGCCCGTGCTGAGCCGCGGGCTGCTTTATGTCGTTCAGCACAGCAAAGACGTGTTGCGGAATCAGGGGCCGCGTTTGCTTTGTTACGATCTTCGGGAGTAGGGTTAAAGTATGGACAAACGGTTAGCAAAACGACACAAACGACAAGTGGCGCGGGCGCAGGAGCAGAAAAAAGTGTCCGAACCAGACGTTCGAACGCAAGAAGAACTCGAAGCCGCGCGCGCAGCGAGTATGACAAATTCCGGGATCACGTCGCCGGGCAAGGTCTCCGCTTCGGCCGGGCCGACGCGACGGGCTGGATCCGGGACCGGAAGCGCGGCGCGGACTGACGCTGGATAAGTGATCCATTGGCGCGCCTATCATGAGGCGACAAAGCACACGCCGGAGCGCCTGCGGAGGGCCGCCTATACACTCGACTGGGCCAACATGCCGAATCCGTTTCGGCATTACGATGGGATTCCAGTTCTCGATTTGCCGACCGATCCGCCGTCTCCGGCGGTGGCGGCGCGGGACGTGTTGCGCGGCTGTGTAGGGCGTACCGAAGCGAAAGATGGCGCGGCGTTTCTTTCGCAACTGCTGTTTTATTCCGCCTCGATCAGCGCGACTAAATTGGCCCCCGCCACCGGTTCCCACTATTCGCTGCGAGTGAATCCGTCATCTGGAAATTTGCATCCGACGGAACTCCATTTTGCTACTCGCGGGCTGGCGGGCTGGCCGGACGGGCTGTATCACTACCGGCCATCGCAGCACATGGCGGAGCAGCGGGGCCGCGGCGATTTCGGCTTCGATGGCACTATCGTATTCGTGTTGACGACGATCGCGTGGCGAGAGGCGTGGAAGTATCGGGACCGGGCTTACCGGTATTGTCTGCACGATATTGGGCACGCCTGGCAGGCGTTGGAATTGGCCGCGCGGGCGATGGGATGTACGTGCTCGGCGGCGGGGTCGTTTGACGACGGCGAAATCGCCGGCAGGCTGGGGCTGGCCGAGGATGAATGGCCGATGCTGATCGTGACGTTGCGCGGCGCTGCGATTCCGTTGGCCGACCGCGACGGCCGTGATCGCGAATGGCTTGGCGGAACGCCCAATGTGTTATCGGACGCGCCGATGCTGCCTGATATCATCCGCCAAATGCATGAGGCGTGCAGCGGAATGGGCGCGGAGTGGCGAATGGACCGGCCGGTAATCGATGGTGCGGCGGCGGGCGGGCGCGGCTTCGGCGAAGTAGCTCGCAGCCGACGCTCGGCATTGGATTTCGTCGGCGGGGAGCGTAGTTTGTCGATGGCTCAGTTATTAGCGATATTGAGCGTTGCGCGCGCGCCAATGTTGACGCTCTATCTCTACGCGCATCGCGTGGCGGGACTGGCTCCGGGACTGTATCGATATGCGGGGGAACTTGAGTTCGCGCGGGCCGGCGATCAGCGAGTTGTCGCGGCCGGGCTGAGCCTGGGCCAGGATCTGGCCGGCAACGCCTGCGTAGCGATCTCCATGATCGCCGATCTGGACGGCGCGACTTCCCAGTACGGTGACCGCGGCTATCGATACGCACATTTTGAAGCCGGTGCGCTGGGCCACCGTTTGTACATCGCCGCCGAAGCGCTGGGCCTCGGGGCGACAGGCATCGGCGCGTTCTTTGACGACCGCGTACACTCGTATTTGGAGATCGAAAACGGGCAAGTGGTCTACCACTTCGCGATTGGCTATCCAGTTTCCGATCCTCGGTTGGAGCCGTGAACGGGATGCTGGGAATTCTGGTGCATGGAGACAATCATTTCATCGTCGCCGGCTCGCGTCCGGATCGCGAAACGGCGCTTCGATTGGCGCGGCAATGGTCGGTAATTCAGATTGGCGGAGTAGCGC
>CAMDKT010000600.1 GCA_945900935.1 Candidatus Sulfopaludibacter sp. SbA3
TCGTCGAAAGACCGGAATCCCAACCAGTCCTGCTGTGTTCCGGCGATGCCATCAAGCGATCCCGCAATCGAATGTCGAATCCACGCATTCGGACGCCGGTGCCAGGCTCTGAATCACCGGTAATGTCCGCGGCGGCCCAACTCTTGCCAACAACGCGCTCCCCGCCGCCGCCAAATACGCAACGCCCGATTCCGCCAACGAATTTGCCAACGGTTGCGCGAAGCACGAAAGATGATCGTTCATGAACCGGCTCGCGGCGTCCCTTGCCTCCTGTGCCGCTTCCAACTCGCCGCTAGCCACGGCGTATGCCTCCTTCAACCGCAAATATCCGATAAATCCGACTTCCACCGACACATGGTCCAGCGCCTCTTCCGTCACTGGCTGATAAGCGAAGGCCGCATAATACGTCGTCAGCTCCGAGATCAAATACCCCAACTGAATGCTCTCGTGATAACTCACCTCTCGGGCCGGCGCCGGTCCGCCTGGTCCGAAGATGGAATGATAGTCGCCCTCGGATGCCTCATCCAGCGCGGTTTCGGCGGCGGACCGTAGTAACGGATCCGCCGCCTCCTGGGCCAGCGCTCGTACCTGCACGTACCAGTTCTGCCCCGGACATTCAAAAAGCAATCCCAGCAACCGCCATTCGGCCGCCTCTTGGAGCAGCGTGGCCGTCGTATCATTTAGAGTCATTTGCCCACCCTCATCGCAAGCGGGATCCACCCCGTTCGCATTTTCCGCGCGCCCACTTCGTTTGCCGATCCCTCCCATACGGCCAAGGCGATCTGGGTTCTGGTATTCGGCGCCAATCCCGCCGGCACCGCACGAGTGATCACGACCGCCCAACCGTCTTTGGTGCGAACCCCCGCGCCGCGCCCATTTGCATTCGGCGCGGGCGAGAGCGTTCCCGGTCCTTCGGCGATCATCTCCTCCACCGGTGAAGCCCTCGGTCCGACGCGCCGGTTCCCGACCGCCTGCGATGGGGCATACCGCGCGGCCATCTCTTTTTGCGCCGCCGAGCCCGGCTCCAGGCTCTTTGCCTCGTAGGGATAATGATCGATCGACGCATTCGGATAGAGCTCCCGGATCGTGTCCTTCCGCCCATTCACCGACGCTTGCCAATCGGCCCGCCAGAATGAAACTTCCACCGTGCGCCCGGCCTGCCCCATCTGCGGATCCGGCGGATTCGCTTCGATCACCTTCGGAATCTGAATGGCGCAGCCATCCAGGAATTTCGACGGCCCCGGCATATCGCTCTGCGTCGCGTCCGTCCATTCCAGCCGGAACGCCACGTCGGATCCGGCCGTCACCGCGCGTACACGCACTTCGGGCGTGGTCGCCTTCAACTGCCGCGGCTCGACCAGGTCCTGCGGCAACAGTTTCCCCAGGTGTTCCGGCGCGCTGTCCCACACCGGATCGGTTGGGCTGGTTGGAATGTCTCGCGCCGGAATGATCACGACTTCATTCGTCCGCACCGGCGCCCGTTGGCAACCAGCCAATAACAAAACAACGATAATAGCGGATCTCATTACAGCCTCCTTAGGGGCAATTCGTCCGTGTAATCTGGTACAGCTTGTCGTAGGCGGGACGGATGATCACCGGCTCATTGCGCGGAACTTTCACAATCGTTTCCCGCTTCTCGTTCAACCCATACACGTCGTCGCCTTGCCGCTTCCAGCGCGGCATCATCTTGTCGCTCGATCCAAAAAGGCAAAGCATCGCCGCCAGATCCGGATCATTCGGCGCGTTTCGATACGCCTTCACCGCCTCATCGGCACCGGGCCCGAACAGTTGCCGCGAAAACGACAACGGCACGTGCACGGGCGGAATGTAGTAAACATTGGGTTCCAGCCCATATTGCGGAAACAGCGGCAGCGCGATCTTCTTGATGTGTACGAGATAGTCGATGGGATTGTCCGGTTTCGCGTCTTCCGGTTTCGAAATCCAACCCGCCATGCGGATCTTGCCAATGCAGTTGGAGAAGCACTGCGGTTGCAGCCCCTCTTCAATCTTCGGGTAGCAGGCGATGCACTTTTCCGAAGTCCCCGTCATCGGATTGAAGAACACCTTCTTGTAAGGACACCCCTTCACACATTCCTGATACCCGCGGCAGCGGCTCTGGTCGACAAGTACAATCCCGTCCTCGGGCCGCTTATAAATCGACCCGCGCGGACACGACGCCAGACACGCCGGATACGTGCAGTGATTGCAAATCCGGGCCAGATAAAAGAACCAGCTCATGTGCGGCAGCGACATCATTGCCGTGCCATGGTTGACCTGGCCCGCGCAGTCATCTTCGCCGCAGTTTGGATAGGCATAGTCCTGCTGCTCCGGACGCCAGCCGAGCACGCGCTCCCCGGCCGGAGCCGATTCGAAAATCGTCTCGCCGTCATAAACCTTGCCCGTCCATTTGCCGGAGTTCAACATCTCCAGCACCTTGATGTCATAGGCAAGCGGATAACTGCCGTAGGGTTTTGACTCGACGTTGTTCCAGAGCATGTACTCCTGGCCCTTGCCGGAAGTCCAAGTCGTTTTGCAGGCCAGCGTGCAAGTCTGGCACGCGATGCATTTGTTCGTATCGAACACCGCCGCGAACTGCTTTTTCGGACGGCTCTCCGGATACCAATAAGACATCTCCCGGCCGAGTTGCCAGTTGTAGACGCGTGCCATTATGCCTTCCCCTTTCGATCATCGAAAAATCCACCGGCAAGGTACTTCTTCATCGTTTCCGATTCATTTTTCGGGCGAATTCCCAGCGTCACCGGACGCCACGCGCTTTTCTGGTCAATGCCGCCGGCTTCCGCTCGCGTGATCTTCACGATCGACTCGCGAGGCGCGCCCGTGGGACAGTGCACATCCGGCAGAAACCCCTTGCCGATGCTTTGCCCAAAGAGCTCTTTACGAACCAGCGAATCGGTCATCAGCGTGGGCTTCAGCCAACCGCGCGTGGCCGATTGATGGGATCCGGAACGGAACATCGCCTGGTATCCGGTGCGCGGATTTTTGGCCAATCCGTCGGCGCGGGACTTGGCTCCTTCCACCGATCCGGGCGTTGCGGCGTACATGTTGAACCACATCCGCGTCACACCCCGGGGTGTACCGGGATAATACCGGGCACGGCACAGCAGCCGGGCAAACTCGTAATTCTTCTTGTCCTTCTGCCACCCGCGGAAGGGGCGGTCCTCGGGATCGGAGTCGATCCAGACATAGTCGCCATCCTGAATGCCGAGCATGATCGCGTCATCCGGGTTCATGTCCACATACCCTTCGGTCACATACGGGCTGCGTTTGTCCTGGCGATACAGATCGCCGAACGGTCCGAACAGCACCGCGATCATGTCCGTATCGATCGGCGTCGTGTGCGCGCCGTGGCGGTATTTGGGCGTGTGGAAGATGAATTTGTAGCCGTCCTTCGCCAGCGGGTGCTTTGTCTTCTTCGCTTCCTCCCAGGTCAGCACCACGTTCCGCCCGCAACGGGTTTCGCACGATAGATCGGTCCGCAAAACGCCATACGATTCCGGACTCGCCGGCCGCAGCGCCTCATGCTTTGCCGACACAATCACGTTCGGCTCATAGAAGGTTGAGTCGACGGGTTCGCGGTGCACCGGAAGATTCTCGCCGGCCTCAATGAACTCATCCTCTTCCCGGTATAACTCAAGGCGTCCCGTCTTTGTGTACCAGGGCATCGAATCGGTGACCTGTTCGTAGCCGCCGATCTTTGGGGATGTACGCGTCTGCATAACGGTCGGCACGCCTTCCAGGGCCTTGGCTTCGAGATCGGCGAACTTGAATCCCTTCGTGTTCGTCGAATGGTCCAGAATCCGCTGCAAATACACATCCGTCCGCCCCTCCCGCACGAATTTCCAATAGTCGGAAAACCGTTTATCCCCGGTCAGATCCGCCATCTTCTGGCCCACCAGCGCGAGCACATCGATATCGCCGATTGTGTTGAAAATCCGCTTCATCGGCGTGCGCGGGAATATCGACAGGAACGGATTGGTCACCGACGCGGTCATG
>CAMDKT010000601.1 GCA_945900935.1 Candidatus Sulfopaludibacter sp. SbA3
TTTCCATACGTCGCCTTTCGCGTTCTTCCCACATTGCCAAGGCGTCTCGCAGGGCGTCTTCCTCGCGGCTATACCGGCCGCTCTCGATGCCTTGCCGAACAAAAGCCTTTTGATCGTCCGTGAGTTGCACTTCCATACTCACAGATTACCTGTTCGCGCGTCCGTTTGAAACATCGCTGGCATAAACTAAAGGCGTATGCTGTTCCTGCAGGCCGGCGACCCGGCCGCGGACGGCATGAAGGCGCTGAAAAAGCCGCCTAACTGTTTGCACATACGGTGGAGAAGGACGGCGAAGCCGGGATTGTTTGAAGCACAACTTGCAGCCCGGCGTTTTGAAACTTGCGTGAGAAGAGGTTTGTACCGTTTCTCAAGGGCGCTACGAAAATCCCTCGTTTCCCGGAATTCGTGTCGATCCGAAAGTACGGATGGCTTACAACCCTGTATAAACAAATAAGAAGCCGAACGAAACCTGATCTGTGACTCCTCTTCGCTCGGAGCGACACTCTTACGCTTTGCTATCACTTCACCAAAAAAAAGCCGCCGCTGGTAAGCGGCGGCTTTTTTCAGGCGGACTTGCTTAGAAGCGGTAGCGGAGGCTGAACTGAATCTGCCGCGAGCTAACGCGTTGGCTATTGATGCGTCCGTAGTCACCCGCGTTGATGTTGCCTTGCGGGTCGCCGAAGCTGACGGTGTTCGGGAAGTTGAAGAACTCGGCGCGGAACTCGAGGGCCTGTTTTTCGGTGACCTTGAAGCTCTTTTGCAACGAGAAGTCCAGACTCACGATGTTGTCGGAATTGGTGATGAAGGGCGTCGCGTTGCCGAATTGGAACTGCGGCGGGCGTACGAAGGCGGAGGTATTGAACCACTGTTCCGGGGTCTTGGGCCCTTCGTTCTGTTTGCCAATATGATTGAGGCGTTGGGTTTTGCGGCCGGTGTTGGCGATATCTTCACTAGTAAAGACCATGAAGGGGGGGCCGCTTTCGAGACGGGCGATTCCTTCGAGGGACCAACCGCCGACAAGGGCATCGGCAAACCTGTTCATCCCGCCGCCAAACTGACGGCCACGGCCCATCGGCAGTTCATAGACGTAGGAGAAGACGAAGACATGGTTGATATCCCAGCTTGACCGGCTCCAATCGGAGCGGCGGTTGAAGGGATCCTGCGTTTTGTTGCTCTCGGCCAGCGAAGACTGGTTGTCGAGCGATTTCTGATAGGAGTAGTTCAGGTTGAACTGAAGGCCGCGCGAGAAGCGCTTTTTGAGAGTTACCTGGAGGGCGTTGTAGCTACCGGAGAACTGGTTCGAGCCGCCGTCGAGATCGCCGAAGTTTGGCAGCAAACGGCGGGGCTGGATAGGACCGGGGCCGGGCGTGAGCGCATTGTTGAACGGGGAGTAGCCGATCTGCTTCTTGCTCGCGGAGCCGACGTAGCCGACATCGAAAGTGAGGTCGTCCTGGATCTGGCGCTGGATGAAGAAGTTCCATTGGCTGGAGTAAGGCGAGCGGTTGTCCGGATTCTGGGGCCAGCCGCCGATGGCGGAGGTATTGGAGAAGGCCGGGCCGGGGGCGGTGATGGATTGATCGAGGATGCCGCCGCGGTTGGGGCTGAAGACCTGCTGGACGGTGTATGGCCAGAACTTCCGAAGATCCTGGAGTTCCTGCACGAAGGTGGAGTTATAGAACATGCCAGCCCCGGCGCGGATGACAGTCTTGTCATTCAGCTTGTAGGCGAGGCCCAGGCGGGGTGCCCAGTCGTTCTTGTCGCTGCGGACGAGCGCGCGACCGGCGCCGTCGGTCCGGGCGGGCGAATTCAGTTCCCCGGTATCCGGATTCGGCTGCGGGTTGGTAGTGGCCCAGAGGAGGCGGCCAGAGTAGACGCCGGTCTTGGGGTCGCGCATGACGACGAGATTGCCCAGTCGATCCGTGCTGTCGTAGGGACGGCTGCCGAACTGGTACATCAGGCCCATGTTAATGGTCAGCTTGCTGGAAACACGCCAGTCATTCTGGATGTGGCCCATGAGGAAATGGCCAATGCCGTCGGTGAGCGTGTTGCCTTGGCCGCGACGGATTTCGCCGGGGTAGCCGAGGAGAGCATCAGCCATGGGGAAGCCGGTGACGCCGCCGAGAAAGTTGGCGTCGCCGTTCATAGGGTTGGAGCCGTTGGTGTAGAACTGGCGGTGATGGTACTGGCCGCCGATTTTGATGGAGTGCTTGCCCATGATCTTGGTGAAATTACCACGCGACTGCCAAATGTTGTCGCCGATGGTGCCGCCGCCCGCGCCGGGGGTGCCGTAGGCGCCAAAGCTGATGTTGACGAGGGGGTCACCGAAAACTTCCTTCTGATACATTTGCATGCCGGTTTTCTGGAGGAAATCGGCACGGGTCAGGGTGCCTTTTGTTGTAATGCCGGGATTGTGAGGCTGGTTGGACCCGAAGCCGAGTTCCAGCGAGGTGGTAGGGTTGAAAATGTGGGTCCAGGCGCCGCCGAAGTTCGTCACGTCAAACTCGCTATTGCCTATAAAGTTTGGCTGGAGGGCCGGATTCAGCAAGTCGGCGTTCTGGTAGCTGAAACGGAAGAAGAAGGTATTCTTCTCGCTCATGTTGTAGTCGTAGCGCCAGTGGAGGCCGTCGCGGTTATTCGCCTGGGAGCCGCTGGAGATGTAGTTCTGTACCAGGCCCGGACGATTCGGCAACGGCGTGGTAAGTTCCAGTGCCGTCGGGATGGCGGAGTTGATCTGCGCTCTGGGAATCACATTTCCCGGATAGGGCTGGTTGTTATTGAAGGGATTCCGGACGATGGTGGGGCTGGCGCCGGAGAGGAGCGCGGAGAAGTCCCCATTACGGAAGTCGGCGGGAGGGACGTTGCCGATCTGCGTGGAGGCGCGGCGGCGGCGGAAGCCTTCCCAACTGGCGAACCAGAACATCTTGTTGCTGAGTTTCGGAATGGGACCACCGACGGCGACGCCATATTGGTTCTGCGTGAAGGGCACTTTCGGAAGGCCGTTGCGGTTGGCGAAGAACTCATTGGCGTCGAAGGCTTTGTTGCGCAGATATTCGTACGCGGTGCCGTGGAGCTGGTTGGTGCCGGACTTGATAACCATGGAGATGTTGGCGCCCATGGAGCGACCGAACTCGGAGCCGGTATTGGTGGCGATCTTGAACTCCTGCAGCGCATCCATGGGCGGAGAAATGCCCGGGGAGTTCATCATCTGCATATTGGAATCGAAGCCATCCAGCGTGTAGTTGTTGTCCTGCGGGCGACCGCCGTTGACCGAGAACAGGGACGTGCCCGACTGGGCTGTACCCAGTGACTGGCTGCGGGTTACCGAACTGGTGCCAGGCATGAGGAGGATGAGGCGGGTGTAGTTCCGTCCATTGACAGGGAGACGTTCCAACTCCTTTGCCGCGACGACGTTGCCGACGGAGGATTCCTCAGTTTGCAACAGGGTAGCCGCGCCGGTCACTTCGACCGTTTCAGTCACGGAGCCGAGGGCGAGGGTAAAATCGACTTCGAGGACAGCGCTGACCTGGAGATCGATACCACTGCGGAGCTGGGACTTGAACCCTTCGGCCTTTACCTGGAGAGAATAAGTTCCCGGATTGAGCGGGGTGATGCGGTACTGTCCCGTGGCGTTCGTCTGGACCGAACGGGCGAAGCCGGTACCGGCACTGGTGACGGTGACGGAGCCGTTGGGAATGACGTTCCCGGAGGGATCGTAGATATCACCGACCAGGGTGGCGGCGGTTTGCGGGTAGGCCGTGGCAGCGCTAAATGCGACGGCAAGAGGTAGTAGCAACGAACGGAAGGGGTGACGCATATGCAATTTCTCCTGAAGAGTCGTCATGGGGGAATCCCAGACTAACTAGCGGGAGTTTCCTACGTTGAAGCAGAAATAGTTCATAACCTCAATGAATCGAGCGCGTTAGGGGCGAGGCATCGTATATACCACGGAGCTTAGCGCAACACGGGTAGAGCCTCCAGGGCTTCGGCGAGAGCCTTTCGGCCCGGGG
>CAMDKT010000602.1 GCA_945900935.1 Candidatus Sulfopaludibacter sp. SbA3
GTCGTCAACCCGCTCCCGGAAAAAGTCTGGATCAACAAGCCCGACTCATCGACCACTACAGAAAGGAAAACTCACTCAATTATTTCGCCGAGTGCCTCAAAGTTCTTGACACGCACCGATCCGGCGACGCTGAAATCGTTGAATGAGTCGGGCATACGGGCGTCGATTGACGATTTCGGCAGTGGCAACGCGTCCTTGCGCTTCCTCCGCCACATCCCATTTCACACGATGAAACTGGATCGCAGTTTTGTGGCCGACATCACGACCGATACCAAAGCCGCCAACGTCGCGCGCGGGTTGATTACGCTGGCGCACAGCCTGGATCTCTCGGTGGTGGCGGAAGGGGTTGAGCAGGGCGATCAATTCCGCTTTCTTTCCGCCGAACGGTGTGACCATGCGCAGGGCTATTTCACCGGGCGTCCGGTACCCGGTGAGGAAATGCTGGCGCTATTGCGGTCCGGCCGGAATATGATTGCCGCGCCGCAAGGAGTGACGATTGAAAACGATTTATCGCGATTGAACGCGCTTCATTCAGCTCCGGCCGCGGTCCCGGCGGATGGCGCGCCGCGTTGGGCGAAGAAGCGTAAAGCGCGACGGTAGGCTACGCCCGCCGCCATTTCGCGGTAAGCTACATTACTTGTTCACCTCTATTCGCTTTCGCCTCAGCGTGATGATGCTCCTGGAGTACATGGTCTGGGGCGCCTGGTATCCGGACTTCTCCGCTTACATGGGGAAAGCACTGCAATTTTCCGACGGGCAGATCGGAGCCATCTACGCGTTGCTGCCCATTGGCTGCATGATCGCTCCTTTCTTCGCCGGTCAACTGGCTGACCGGTTCATGCCCACCGACCGGCTGCTGACCATACTCCACTTGGCCGGGGCTGTGCCGTTGTACCTGATGGCGTCGGCGAATAGCTACGATGGCGTATGGCAGTGGATGCTGTTGTGGGCGATTCTATACGGCCCCACGCTGGCGCTCACCAACTCGATCTGCTTCCACCACATGCCCGCGGCGGAAGGAAAATTCGGCTTGGTTCGCGTGTGGGGAACGATCGGCTGGATTACGGTGGGATTGTTGTTAGGCGTGGCTTTGCGCGAATGGCTGCCGGGCTTGTTCGGCGGCATGGGCGGGTTTGACGGCATGTGGCTGGCGGCCATCCTGTCACTGCTGCTGGGCCTGTTCTGCCTGACGCTGCCGCACACGCCGCCGGCGCGCAAGAACGACAGCCCGCTGGCATTTCTCGGCGCTCTGCAATTGCTGAAGAACCGCGAGTTCGCCGTCTTCCTGGGCCTGGCTTTCGTGGTGGCGACGGAGCTAATGTTCTACTTTATCCTCACGGGGCCGTTTCTGTATGCGATCGGACTGCCCGCGGGCCAAGCGCCCGCGTGGATGGCGATTGCCCAAGCCGCTGAAATTCTCACGATGATATTTCTGCCAAAAATGCTCAAGAAATGGGGCATTCGCGGGACCATGGCCGTTGGCATTTTGGCGTGGCCGGTGCGCTACGCTATCTTCGCGCTGGGCGGGCCGCTGTGGCTGGTGCTGGCATCGCTGACGCTGCACGGCATCTGCTACGTCTGCTTTTTCACGGCGTCGTATATCTACGTGGATGAGGTAGCTGGACCCGAAATTCGCGCGTCGGCGCAAGGGCTGATCGCCTTCGTTTTATTGGGCGCCGGGATGATGGTCGGCAGTTGGTTCGCCGGTTATATCGCCGGTATGTTCAAGAACGATTACACGAAGATATTCCTGGTGCCGCTGGTATTGACCGTGTTCTGCGCCATCGTCTTCATGGCGCTGTTCCGTCCGAAATCGCGGCCGGCTTAGCGCGATTTCCAGGACTCCCGCATTACCACCCAGTTCCCGTTACGCTTTTGCATTTTCACCGTGCCGGTATTCTTGCCGCCGCCGCCGCTCACGTCCAGTTCAGCCGTATCGCCCGTTTCCGTCGCGCGCAGAACCTCAATATTTTTCGGTTGTATCGACTGAATCATTTTCAGCGTTTGCGGGAATTTCGGCGAGTCGACCTGCGCCGCTTTCTCCGGATCGACGCCCTTCATGATTCCCGCTTTGTCGCCATTCCTCACGGCGATTTGCAGTGTCTTGTAGGCCATTGCCGCCGCCGAAGTCTGGGCCGCAATTTTATCTTTCGCGGCCGGAGGCGGTCGGACCGCTTTTACTTCGATCGCGGCATCCACGGGAAATTCGAAGTAGTACTCAGTATCTCCGAGCGTATCCGGTTTTTCCATTTTCACCATGCCCCGGACGCGACCGCCGGCGATGGTGAGTTTGTACGGATCCGGCGACTGTGAGCCGGAAAGGCTGGACTTGACTTGGGACGACCGGATCGACCAGGAGATGCCGTCGTCGTTGATTCCAATCTCCACGCTGTTTAACTTGCCGTCCCATCCCATATGCCGAAGGGTCTCTTCGTCGACGCGAACGTCCGCGGCAAGTTCCCGGTCGGCCGCCAAGACGTATGTCATTTGGATTTTCTCGTCAAATTTGGACGGACCCTGGCGCGCATAAACATGCGTCAGCTCAAAGGTCTTGCCGTCCAGGATCAGTTTCCCGGAAGCGGCCGGGAGGATGGTACTGAACAATAGGGCGAAGCGCGGTAAGTGACGAATCATCTCACTATCATGAACGAATTCGCGGGCCGATAAATTTCACCGCTGCAAAGAAAGTAATGTATCGCCCAGAATAGCCGCCGCGTCGTCGCGGCTTATGCCAATGTGCGCCAGGATAGTGGTCTGTTTGGCGAAGACCGATTGCACCCAGCCGCGCGGAAAGAAGGAGGAGTCCGTGCCGAACAGCAATCGGCGCGGCCCAATAACGTCCAGCGTCTGGCGAAATACAGCTTCCAGATCCGGCGCGCCGGTCGCGTAGTTGGTCCAGTTGTTGGAGCTTGACGTGTCCAGGAAGACGTTCGGGCAGAGGTCGGCCAGCATCAACGCCTCGCGGAAAAAACCCGCGCCAAAATGCGGGATCACGAACCGGATATCCGCGTGGCGCAGCGCCACATTATGCAGATCCAGCGGATTCGAAAAGCGCATGTCGAAAGGGGAAGGAAGCCCGAGCTTCTTGCGCACGCCAACGCTCAGCACGCCGCAGTGTACGAAGACGTTCCGTCCAGAGGCCAGCGCCCAGAGTGGTTCCAGCCGTTCATCGGCCACCGAATACCGATGCATGGCCGGGAACAAACATACGGTGTGAAGCCCCGCCGCAAATGCCGATTGCAAACGCGCCGCCGCGTCCGGCGCCAACGGATTCAGCAGAAACTGGCCATGCAGACGTTCGGGGAATTGAGCGATGGCGCGCGCCACTGATTCCTCATCGCCCGGCATGCTGGCAATGATCGCCGCCGAGGTTACGCCGTGCCGGTCCAGTTCCGCAACCCACCGGCCGGCCAGCAACTCCGGCTCCGCCGGAGGGGCGTCCCATTCCAATTGCGCGGCCACTGCGGTCACGTCGCGCCCGCCGGTCAACAATGTGAAAAACCGGTGCGAGAAGAAGTGAACATGGGCGTCGCGCACCGCCATTTCCCCCCACGGCGTTTGCATGGTCAGGCTCTGGCACCGAGCGCTTCGCCGTTAGGCGTGGGAGGAGACCGCCGAGGCGGTGGAAGCGCCCTGCGCGGAATTGGCTGAGGCGCTGCCTTCCGAACCGGTAGCGAATAGCGACGAAACCGGCAGCCGGACCAATGGCGAAAAACGCTGGGTTTGGGCGTTATGCACGCCGTTGTTTGTGGTTTACCACATCGCCCGCAGCCGGGGCGTGGCTGTGTTGAAGCATCTGCTGGGGGAAAGCTTCGCCGGCATTCTTTGTTCGGACCGGTGTCCCACATATTTGAGTTCCCATCAGGGACTGGCACAGTTCTGCTGGGCACATTTGCAGCGGACGCTGAAGGGGATTGGGGAAGGTGCCGCCACGGCGGATGCCGTGCATTTCGCGCGCGACATGCTTTCGGCCGTCGATCGGCTGTTTGCTTTGTGGTACCGCTTTC
>CAMDKT010000603.1 GCA_945900935.1 Candidatus Sulfopaludibacter sp. SbA3
CCCCAAACGCTGTGCCGATGCGCCGTCTGCGGTCGGCAAAGTTCATGGATTGATCCCTTCCCAATCGGCCCGCGCCGATACCGGTCGGCCCGGCGTTCAAAAAAATACGTTTTTAGATGATCGCTAACACCTTCACAAGATACTGAGCAATTGCGCGATGCCGTCGCTGGGCTCATGCAGCAGATTCCCGGTTTGCGTCCCGCGCCCGGTGAGTCCCACCCAGACTTCGGGAAGCTAACCCTTCGCGATGGCCGCACTTTAGCGTACATGGATCGCGGGCCGCGCACAGGCACCCCGATTCTCCACTTCCACAGCTTTCAGGGATCGCGGATCGAACGCATGGGCACCCACGACGGCCTTCTCCTCGGGGGCAAAAGGGCTCCCTTTCTCCCCCCTCCGTGAAGGCTCTCGCAAGCCGCTGATCTCACAAGGGGCTTGATCGGGCGAGAGGGTATGGGCAACCGCAAGTCCTTGCCAGAAAGTGAATCGATTTTCCGCGCCCTCACGCCGCCGGTCGCGGCTGGTACAGTTTTACCTTGATCTCGTTCTCATGCAGCCGCGCTTGCGCAAGATCGTGGGCAGCCTGCATCCGCATCCAGATATCGGGCGTAGCGCCAAAAGCCTTGGCTAGCCGGATCGCCATATCGGCGGACACGCCCGCCTGACCGTTGATGAGACGTGAAAGTGTGGTCCGGCTGACGCCGAGCGCTTTTGCTCCTTCCGTTACGGACAAACCGAACGGTTCAAGGCAGTTGAGCCGGACAGACAGGCCGGGGTGCGGTGGATTCTTCATGGGCATTGGCAATTCCTCCTTCATTTAGTGGTAGTCGATCAGTTCCACATCGGCTGCGTCACCAGACGCAAAGCTGAAAACAACCCGCCAGTTGGCGCGGACCGTTACTGACCAGAGGCCCTTCATATCGCCCTTGAGCGGGTGAAGGTGAAAGCTGGTCATGTTCATGTCCTCGATGGTCTGGGCTTGGTTGAGTTGCGCCAGGATGGTGCGCACCTTGTCGAGCAAGTCTGGGCGAATTCCGCTTGCGTCATCCTTCTCAAAGAGCCTTTTCAAGCCCTTATGCCGGAACCCGACAATCATACCATAACTGTAGCGTGTATCGCCTCACGCGTCAACAGGAACAAATTTCTCACAGGGCGTCAAGCGCCCGGTACAGTGTAACCCGGCCAACGCTCAGCAGGCCGGCCGCTGGATTGCCGCGTCACCCTGCTCGATCCGCTTCCGGACGTGGTCGAATTGTTCAGGAGCAGCAGGGCAAAACGTTATCATCTTCGACGGCGGCGGGCGGATGGGTTACTCTCCAGAAACCACACCGTAAACTGCTGATTTAGAATGGGCGGATCTCACGCTGGATTTACCAGAGGAACGAGGGCAAAACCGTGTTGCGCGGCGTGCTTGGTGAGCATCTTGAGTTTTTGTTGGCGGTATTTTTCTTCGTATTGAGCCGCACCCTTATCAACGTACTCCTCGCCGTATTTCAGCATGCGATACACCAGTCGGGCCAGCTTGGCGGCCATCGCCGTAATCGTCTTGGGCGGACCCAGTCTGCCTTGTAACCGCCGGAACTGCGCTCCCAGATAGCTCTGGCTGTTGCGTAGCGTGCTGGCCGCCATGCGCAATGCCGTGGCCAGCCGCGACACCACCTTGCGTGTCTTCTTCTTCAGCACCTTGCCCCCGCTGACTTCATTCCGGGGCGCTAACCCGATCCACGATACGAAGTGATACTCCGTCGGCCATTGACTCATGTCCAGTCCGGCCTCGCGATCAGGGTCTGGACCGTCATCGCCTTGATACCGTCAATCCGGGTCAGATCCACGCCCGCCACCCGCTTCAACTCCCCCGCTATGTCGAAGCCCGGCTGGTTCTTCGATGCCTTCTTTCGCTGCCGATTCCCGGTCTTCCCCGCCGCCGGGGCCGCCGGGGCCGCCGGTTTCACTTCCGCCGCGGGCAGTTCTTTCAGCAGGGCCGCGAGATCCTTATCGCACGCGGCCATCTGCTTTTGCACATGGTCCCAGTCGGCCAGTTGCCGCTCGACGATCACCAACTGCTCCGGCAACGATGTGCCCTCCAGGCTCTTGGCAATCGTCCCCTTGCTGGCCTTGACGTTGGGATCCCGGAACTCGGCCAGCTTCGCGCCATCCCGCTCCCCGCCCACAATCGCCCGGATGATCTTCATGCCCGTCAATCCGCTCAGATCGCTCAGCACCGTTGTCAATTGCACGTTCATTTCCGTCAGCGCCTTTTGCCAGCCAGCCACGTCTGCGGAAGCCGGATCAGCAATGCGTTTTTGTAGTCCTCCACCACCGGTGTGATCCGCTGCCGGATCTTCGTGGGCGCCTCCCCTTCCTCTCCCGGCTTGTTCTCCTCCTTCACCCAATAGCCGCTCTTGGGGTCAATCCAGAAGCCAACCGAAGCCTTGTCCTTCCGCCGCCTCAGCCCCCGGTTAATCCGCCGCACCAGTGCCGCCGGCGCAAATGCGGCCGACAGAATCTCGCCCTTCTCATCCCGAAGCTCCCGCTGGTGAATATCGGTCGCCTTGTGAAACGAAAATGTCGTCTGAATGTCGAAGCCCTGCCGTTGCCTCTCCTCATCATTCGCCGTGATCCGCTCCATCGCCTTCGTTCCCACATTCTCAATCTTGTAAAGCGCCCGCGTGATATTTGCCCCGCTCAACGGATGCCGGCAGACATGGCAATTCTCCGGCGGCTCGCCGTCATGCGCCGCCCCGCACATCGGGCAGATTGCCGTGCTGAACGTCGCCAAATTCCCCTCCGTCCCCGCCCCGGCTTCCTTCAACAGTGCCCGATCCACCTGATACGCCTGGCCCTCGTGATAAACCAGACTCCGTGGCCCAAATTCCGAAATAGCCAGGAATCGTGCCCGCTGAATATACCGCTGCCCCCGGCCATTCTGCCCGCCAGGAATAAACGCCATCAGCGGCAACCGCGGAAAGTTGTACCCCGGCAGAAACCCTTCCGTCGCCAAATAACGATACACGTAAAAATCGGCGCCCTGTCCCTCACTCCCCCGCAACAACAAACTAATCTGAATATTCCCCGACGCTTGCCGACCCTCCGCCGCCCGCCGCTCCTGCGGCGAAATCGAGTAGTCGCGCAGCGTCGCCGCGGAATCGTCCCGCTGCCGTTCCGCCGCAACCAGTAGATCTCGCCACCGGTTGAACGCCTCATCAAATTCGAACGGTGCTTTGGAAACAACATGCTGGGTGATTCGTTGAACGTCATCGAACCACTCCGGCGGTTCATCGCCATAATCCAGGGCCAGCGTCTCCAGTATCGCCGCCACCTTCTCGCTGCCCGCAAGTTTTGCGCTGGCCAATGTCACTTGCTCCCACTTCGCGGGCAGCAGCGGACGGCCGGAATCATTCGTCTCCAGATTGTCCGCAATGGAATGCGAGAGCTCCACACCCGTCGCCGCCAGCCATTCCGCGTGCAGATGACTGGAAACCAGGTCGCGATTCTTCAAATCAATCGTGGGCGGCAACACAATCCCCGCAACCATCGCGTCCGGTCGCTGGAAGAAATATTGATCATGCGGACTCTGCGCTGCGCAATACGTGAAAATCAGTGCCGCCTGCCCGCTGCGCCCGGAACGCCCGCTTCGCTGCGCGTAGTTCGCCGGTGTCGGTGGTACATTCCGCATGTAAACCACGTTCATCGACGAAATGTCCACGCCAAGTTCCATCGTCGGCGAGCAAAACAGCGTCGGCAGAAACCGCCCGTCTTCCCGCAACTCCTTCAACTTCTCCGCCTTCTCCAGCAACACCTTCTGATCATCGGGCTCATAACGGAATCGTGCCTCCCGCAGCTCCCGTACTTCTGGATCAACCTGCGCCGTGTGCTCGCGCCCTTCAAACCCAAAAAGCGCGTCGCCGCCGCTAGTTAGTAGCCCGGCGATGCACGTATACAGATCCCGGAAGAACGGGTTGGACTTATCCGTCGCTTGGCTCGCCCGGCCCTTGAAAAGAATCG
>CAMDKT010000604.1 GCA_945900935.1 Candidatus Sulfopaludibacter sp. SbA3
GCGCTCAACCCCGCCGTGGCCAACGCCGTCGTGCGCCGGCAGCCAGGTGGTCTTGGCGAAGCCGACCGGATAGGGCCGGTCATCCTCGCCGACGAACGGCTTCACTTCGGCGGCGAAGCGCTTGACCGCGGCGAGGAGGCGGCCGGCGACGTCGGGCTTTTCAGCGGCAATATCGCGCTTCTGGTTCGGGTCGGCTACCATGTCGAACAGCCTGCCTTCGGGATCCAGGCGAAACTGCTGGGTACGCACGCTGAAGCGGTTGCGCTGCTGGGAGAAGATCATCCGGTCGGGCCAGATCGGCGTCTCACCCTGCAAAAGCGGCTTTAGACTGACGCCGTCGAGCGGCTTGGGCGCGTTCCATTTCACCCCGGCAAGATCGGTGAGCGTCGGAAGAATGTCGATGGCCCCGGCGATCTGCTTCACCTTTTGCCCCGCCTTGATATGGCCCGGCCAGCGAATCAGGAACGGCGCTCGAACGCCGCCTTCGTCCACGGTGCCTTTGCGCCCTTTCATGCCGCCGTTCCAGCGCCAGCCGTTGGGACCGTTGTCGCTGAAGTAGATCACGACAGTGTCATCGGCGAGGTTCCATTCCTTCAGCTTCGCCAACACGCGCCCGACGTTCCAGTCAATGTTCTCGCACATGGCGAGGGCCGCCCGGGTGTGCTCGATCTCCTCCAGCTTTGGATCGGTTGCCCGGAGCTGCAGATTCGCGTTCTTGAACTTGTCGTAGAACTTGTCTGGAACCTGCATCGGCGAGTGCGGGCTGTTATAGGGGATGTAGCAAAAGAACGGTTTGGCGCGGTTCTGCCCGATGAAGCCGATGGCGCGGTCCGTCAGGTCGTCGATGATGTAGCCCTTGCCGCGGATCATTTTGCCGTTGTGATCGAGTTCCGGAGTAAAGTACTGGCCCCAGTGGCCGGACGTGAAACCGTAGAACTCCTGGAAACCGCGGAAGTTCGGATGGTAGGGCGGCTGCGTGCCGTTGTGCCATTTGCCGAAAATGCCGGTGGAATAGCCGGCCTCCCGGAAGACTTCGGCGATCGTCCGTTCTCCTATGTTCAGCCGCTCCTCGCCTGTGCTGACGCCGCGCACGCCGCCGCGGGCGTGGTAGCGCCCGGTCATGAATTCGGCGCGCGTGGGAGCGCAGACGGGACAGACGTAGAAACGGTCAAACAGCGCGCCGTCGCGGGCGAGGGAATCGATGTTCGGCGTACTGAGGTTCGTGTTGCCGTGAACGCTGAGATCGCCCCAGCCTTGATCGTCGGCGAGGATGATGACAACGTTGGGCCGCCGCACTGTCGTCTGTGCTGATAAAACGAGAGATCCCGCGAGAAACTGACGCCGTGAGATTCGCATGGTGTTAATCGTCCAGCAGAACCTCAAGGCTCTCCGCCGGACGCGGGCGCAGGGCCGGGTTGCGCATGAGCATCCGGGCGCAGGTGTTCCAGCGAAGGATGGCGTCATCGTTGCCCGCCGGGCGCAGAGCTTCCGCTTTTTCGAACCATTCCATGGCTTCCCGGAGCGAATCGTAGGCCTCATAACCGGCGAAGGGCGACCCGCGGCGGAGTGTCGTGGCCGCCTCGCGTTCGCAAATCAAGCCGTCGAAGTAGGCGCGGTCGTAAGGGTCGCGAAGCTGGCGGACAATCTCCCGCGCGGAACTGGGCGCGACCCCTTGCGGAAACTGGTCGGTACGGGAAAGGAGCAGAGCCACGAGGGCTTCCTGATTGTCGGGCTCCACGCGGAGAATGTCGAGGCAGATGCTCTCGGCCAGCCACGATTCGTTCAGCAGCCTGTAGCGCTCCACTTTGGATAACGCTTCTGGAACCGACTCCGCCGAAATGGGTTTCAGCTCGAACATGATTGCCCTCTATTTGAACATTTTGAACAGCCGCTTCAAGGGGTCGTAGTATTCGTCGACCACGCGCTCCTTCAGCGGAATGATTGCATTATCCGTAATTTTGATCTCTTCCGGGCAGACCTGGGTACAGCATTTGGTGATGTTGCAGTAGCCGATGCCGTGCTTGTCTTTCAGATCCGCGAGACGATCGGCCGAATCGAATGGATTCATTTCCAGCGCCGCCGAATAGACGAAATAGCGCGGGCCGATGAACTCGTCGTGCAGGCCATGCTCGCGCAGAACGTGGCAGACATCCTGGCACAGGAAGCACTCGATGCACTTGCGGAATTCCTGTGGCCGGTCGACGTCGTCCTGCTTGGCCTTCCACGTCTCGCCCTTGGCGGGAGTGAACTTTTTAATGCCCATCTTGACCCTGTAGTTCCAATTGACATCGGTAACCAGGTCCTTGATGTGCGGGAAGGTTTTCATTGGCTCGACGGTGATGGGCTGATCGAGGGGGAGCGTGTTCAGCCGCGTCATGCACATCAGGCGGGGCTTGCCGTTAATCTCGGCGGAGCAGGAGCCGCACTTGCCTGCTTTGCAGTTCCAGCGAACGGAAAGGTCGTTCGCTTCTTTCGCCTGAATGGAGTGAACCGCGTCGAGGACCACCATGCCCTCGGAGACGTCGGCCTTGTACTCCTGATAGCCCCCGGCGCCGCGCTCCCCGCGCCAAATTTTGAACGTGGCGGTTGCCATGTCTACTTCATCTCCTCAATAATTTGCTTGAGCTCGGCGGGCATTTCGGTGAGCGGCGTCCGGGTCAGGACCGGTTCGCCATCGGGGCCTTTATGCAGGACGATGTTGAACTTCGCGCATTCCGCGCTTTTCTCCGGGTAGTCGTCGCGGAAGTGAGCTCCGCGGCTTTCCTTTCTGTCGGCGGCGGCGCGGGCGATCAGCTCGGAAACGGTAAGCAGATTAGGCAGATCCATGGCCGTGTGCCAGCCGTTGTTGTACTCGCGATTGCCGGGGACAAAGACCTTGTCGGCGCGCTTGCGGAGCTTGGCGATTTCCTCGACGGCCTGCGTCATCTCCGCCTCGACGCGGACGATGCCGACCTTGTCCTGCATCATGTCCTGCAACTCGAATTGCAGGGCGTACGGACTCTCGCCGCCGGTGCGTTCGAAGGGTTCCAACGCGGCGAGCGCGGCGGCTTCAACCCGCGCTTCGTCCACCGCGCCAACCTTCCAATCCTTGGCGTATTTCGCGGCGAACTCGCCGGCGCGGCTGCCGAAGACAAGCAAGTCCGAAAGCGAATTACCGCCGAGGCGATTGGCGCCATGCAGTCCCGCGGCGCACTCGCCGACGGCAAACAGCCCCGGCACCAGGGACATCTGCGAATCCGGGTCCACCTTCACGCCGCCCATCATGTAATGGGTGGTCGGGCCGACTTCCATCGGGTCTTTAGTGATGTCGATATCGCCCAGTTGTTTGAACTGGTGGTACATGCTGGGGAGCTTTCGTTTGATGACCTCGGCCCCGTTGGGCAGGCGCTCCTTGATCCAGGCGATATCGAGGAAAACGCCGCCGTGCGGGCTGCCTCGTCCCTCGCGGACTTCGCGTTGAATGCAGCGGGCGACGTGGTCGCGCGTCAACAGTTCCGGCGGGCGGCGGGCTTCTTTATCCCCCTGCGTATAGCGCCAGCCCTCCTCTTCGTTGTCGGCAGTTTGACCCTTGTAGAGCGGCGGAATATCGTCGAACATAAAGCGCTTGCCGTCTTTATTGCGCAGCACGCCGCCTTCGCCGCGGACCCCTTCGGTGACCAGGATGCCTCGCACGCTGGGCGGCCAGACCATGCCGGTGGGATGGAACTGCACGAACTCCATATCCAGCAGTTCGGCACCGGCGTGATAGGCCAGCGAGTGCCCGTCGCCGGTGTACTCCCAGCTATTGCTGGTGATCTTGTAAGCGCGGCCAATGCCGCCTGTGGCAAGGATGACGGCCTTGGCCCGGAAGAGGCGGAAACGGCCGCGTTCGCGGTCGTAGCCGAAGGCGCCGGCGATGCGGTCGCCGTCTTTCAGCAGCGTCAGGACCGTAACTTCCATGTGGAAATCCAGCCCCTGGTGAATGCCGTGATCCTGCAGCGTGCGGATCATCTC
>CAMDKT010000605.1 GCA_945900935.1 Candidatus Sulfopaludibacter sp. SbA3
GAATGTCGTAGAGGTCCTTTTCATTTTCCTTGGGAAGCACGAGTTCGTGGATGCCGTTGCGATGGGCGGCCATCATTTTCTCCTTCAGCCCGCCGATGGGCAACACCTTACCGCGAACCGTGATTTCGCCGGTCATGGCGAGATCGCCACGGACGGGAATGTTGGTCAGCGCGCTGGTGATGGAAGTAGCGATGGTGATGCCGGCCGAGGGACCGTCCTTGGGAATGGCACCCTCCGGAACGTGCAAATGGATATCGAGATGGCGATAGAAGTCGCGCGGCAGGCCGAGCGACTGGGCGCGGGTCCGGAGGTAGCTCATAGCGGCCTGCGCTGATTCCTGCATGACATCGCCGAGCTTACCGGTGAGCGTCAGCTTTCCACGGCCCTCCATGACGGCGGCTTCGGTGGTGAGCAGCGTTCCGCCGACTTCGGTCCAGGCGAGGCCGACGGTGGCACCGACTTCGTTCTTATGATCGGCAACCGTGTCGCGGTAGCGGGGCGGCCCGAGGAGTTCGGCAAGTGAGAGCGTCGTGATGGAAACCGCAGGGAGTTTGCTTTCGATCTTCTCAAGCTCGGCGGCGGCGGCCACTTCAATGACCGGCTCCTCCTTCTTCTTTCCCTTCTTTTTCTTGGCGGGCGGTACATCTTCAATCAACTCGCCGGCCTTGGCGATCTCTTCTGGAGAGTCGTCGGTAGAAATCTCGACCACTTTGCGGGCGATCTTCCGGCACACGTTGCCGATCTCCCGTTCCAAATTGCGAACACCGGCTTCCCTGGTGTAGCCCTGGATCAAAGCGCCCAAACCTTCGGGCGTGAACGTCACCTGCGTCTCTTCCAGACCAGTGGCGAGCTTCTGCTTCGGGATCAGGAACGTCTTGGCGATCTCCGCCTTTTCCAGTTCCGTGTAGCCCGACAAGCGAATGACTTCCATACGATCCTGCAGCGGGGCCGGGATTGTATGAAGCACATTGGCGGTGGCAATGAAGAACACTTCGCTCAAGTCGTACTCGACGTCGAGGTAGTGATCCTGGAACATGAAATTTTGAGCCGGATCCAGGACTTCAAGCAGCGCCGCCGACGGATCGCCGCGGAAGTCCGTGGACATCTTGTCGATTTCGTCGAGCATGAAAACCGGATTTTTCGTCCCGGCCTTTTTCATGCTTTGAATAATCTGGCCAGGCAGAGCGCCGATGTAGGTTCGGCGATGGCCGCGAATTTCCGCCTCGTCGCGCACGCCGCCTAAGGAGAGGCGAACGAACTTGCGCCCGGTGGCTTTGGCGACTGACATCCCGAGCGACGTTTTGCCGACGCCGGGAGGTCCGACGAAGCAAAGGATAGAACCCTTGGGATTCTTCACCAAACGGCGGACAGCGAGGAATTCCAGGATGCGTTCCTTGATTTTCTCCAGGCCGTAATGGTCGGAATCCAGGATGCCGTGGGCGTACTTCAGATCCCGAATCTCGCGGGTCTTATTCTTCCACGGCACGGCGAGCAGCCAGTCCAGGTAATTGCGCGAAACGGTGGATTCAGCCGACATCGGCGGCATCTGTTCCAGGCGTTTCAATTCCGCGTGCGCTTTATCCGAGGCGTCCTTCGACATGCCCGCTTCGTCGATTTTCTTTTTCAGGTCGTCGAATTCGCTTTTTTCCCCGCGGCCGAGTTCCTTCTGAATCGCCTTGATCTTTTCGTTGAGGTAATACTCTTTTTGCGCGCGCTCCATTTGGCGCTTCACGCGGCCTTGAATGGAACGGTCGACCGAAAGTTTTTCGATTTCGATATCGAGCATTTCGGCCACGCGGGTCAGCCGGTCGATCGGATCGAAAATCTCAAGCAGTTCCTGCTTCTCTTCAATGGTGAGTTGCAGGTTGGCGCCGACAGTATCGGCAAGTTTGCCGGGATCATCCACCTTGATGGCGGCGATCATCGTCTCGTAATTGAGATTCTGGCTGAGTTTGACGTACTGCTCAAAAAGCGTGGTGACACGATTGGTCAACGCTTCCAAATGCGCTCCGGCGTCGATCTTGGAGACAAACGTGCGCACGGTGGCGCGGAAGAACCCATCCTCGGTGGCGACGGAAACGACCTTGGCGCGCTCGACTCCTTCGACCAGCACCTTGATATTGCCGTCGGAAAGTTTGAGGCTCTGGACGATGTTGGCGATGGTGCCTACTGAGTAAATCTCGTTGGGACGGGGATCGTCGACGGCGGCGTCGTGCTGGGTGGCCAGGAAGATCTTCTTATCCGAAGCGAGAGCTTCTTCGAGGGCTCGCACACTGGAATCGCGGCCGACCACGAACGGCGTCATCATGTGCGGGAAGATAACCACATCCCGGATCGGCATCATGGGAAGACGCCTGGATTCAATACGTTCTCGTGTGCTCATTCGTACATTGACCTAGTTAAATTTGATTCGAAACCCTGGGAAGCGATTCCCGAAACTACGAGTGTTTACAAGCTGGGGTTTTGGAGGAAAGGGGCTCGCGAAAAATTCTAGCCGGCCTTTTCCAAAAGGGCGAGATTGATCTTCTGCGTGAGGACCATCTCTTTTGTGACCAGGAACTCGCGAATTTTTTTGTGGGACGGAAGGAAGTACATCAAGTCGAGCATCAGGTCTTCCAGAATCATCCGCAAACCGCGGGCTCCGACCTTCCGCTCCAAGGCAAGCGCCGCGATGGCTTCCAAAGCGTCGTCACTGAATTTCAGTCTAACATTCTCGAATTCAAACAGCCGCTGGTACTGTTTAATCACGGCGTTCTTGGGCTTCGAAAGAATCTGGATCAGGGCCGCGAGATCGAGATCTTCCAAAACTCCGACGACCGGCAACCGCCCGATGAACTCCGGAATGAAACCGTAGCGAATAAGATCGACGGGCTGGATGAGGCTGATCAGGTTGTCATCCTTGCACTGCGAAATCTGCCGCGGGCGCAACCGTTCCTTCGTCTCGCCTTCGCTGAAACCAATAGAGCGGCGGCCGACCCTGCGTTCGACGATCTTGTCCATGCCGCCGAAGGCGCCGCCGCAGATGAAAAGAATGTTCGACGTGTCGACGGGCGTGAACTCCTGGTGGGGATGCTTACGGCCGCCCTGCGGGGGCACGTTGGCGATGGTGCCTTCCAGGATCTTCAGCAACGCCTGCTGCACGCCTTCCCCGGACACGTCGCGGGTGATGGACGGATTCTCGTCCTTGCGGCAGATCTTGTCGATTTCATCGATATAAATAATGCCAGTCTGGCAGCGCTGAACGTCCCAATCGGAATTCTGCAGCAAACGAAGAATGATGTTCTCAACGTCTTCGCCGACGTATCCGGCTTCGGTGAGCGTGGTGGCGTCGACGATAGCAAAAGGCACATCGAGGATGCGGGCCAGCGTTTGGGCGAGCAGCGTCTTGCCGGTGCCGGTGGGGCCGATGAGCAAAATATTCGATTTGCCCAACTCCACCTCACTGCCGCGCTGCTTATTCATCTGAATGCGCTTGTAGTGGTTGTAGACGGCGACGGCGAGCTTCTTCTTCGTTGAATCCTGGCCGATCACGTACTGATCGAGATACTCCTTCAACTCCAACGGCTTGGGGAGCTTGTGGGGCGCGGAATAAGTCTGCTCATTCTTGTCGTCTTCGAGAATGGAGTTGCATACGGCGATGCACTCATCACAGATGTAGGAGCGCGGATAGTCGCTGAGCGGTGACGAGATCAGCTTGCCGACTACATCCTGATTTTTATGACAAAAAGAGCAACGCAGAGCTTCGTCCGTCGAGGAACGCTTCACGCTGGGACTCCTAATGGAACAAAGTTTTGAAACAGGTACGCCATAGACTTGCCGCCTTCATTATAGCCCGTCCGCCGGGCTTGCAAGCGCAATCTTGCTACTTAGAGCTATCGATTCCGGTACGGGAGAGGCGGCGGGAAGGTAATGGGATAGCACTTCGCGGAGACGGTCCAGGCCAATCGGCTTGGAGATGTAATCTCAAGACTACCGAGTTCTCACCAACCT
>CAMDKT010000606.1 GCA_945900935.1 Candidatus Sulfopaludibacter sp. SbA3
GAGACTCCGTCGCCCCTATCCCGCTCGCAATTCACGCCCGGACACATCACCGGAACTGCCTGCATCCTGCACCCCTCGCGCGATTCGATACTGCTGGTGCATCACCGCAAGCTGAACCGGTGGCTGCTGCCGGGGGGGCACATTGAAGCGGGTCTGGACATGCATGTCGCGGAAACGGCGCGGCGCGAGGCGGAAGAAGAAGCCGGTGTGCAGATCGACGGGGAGCTTCCACCCCGTCTGGTCGGTATTGATGTGCATGGCATCCCGGGACGAAAGAAGGAACCGTACCATCTCCATCACGACCTGATTTTCAGTTTTCGGGCGGTGTCGGAGAGTTTTCTGGGATCGGAAGAAGTTCGCGGTCTGGCGTGGTGCGCGGTGGAACATTTCGATCACTACGATCTGCCGGCACCGATTCGCCGCGCCGCCCTTCGCTCGATCACTTATTGAATATTCGAGAGCAACTACAAACTCACCAACCTCCGTCGCGGCGAACCGTCGCGCCATTTGTTCGAAGTGCCTTCCGATTACAAGATCATCACCGAGGATAACGTGGGTCCCGAAGTCATTCGCATGAAGATGAAGAAGAATCAGGAGTAGTTCCCCGCTAGACTGAAAGGGTGGCGAACCTGCCGGATTTATTAACCCACCCCGATCTATTTACGCTGTCCAAAGGGCTGGCGGTTCTCACTTCGATGATCACCCCGGCCCTTTTGCTTTCCGCGTCAGGGACGTTTATTCTTTACACGTCGCAGCGCTTGGGCCGCTGCGTCGACCGGATTCGCAAGATTTCCGAACAACTTGAGTATCAGATCGACCCGTCAACGCAAAAGCCATTAAGCCCGGAACGCACGAAAATGCTGCTGCACATGCTCGAATACAGCGGCCGACGCGCCCGCATCCTGGCCAGCGTGATGATCAGTTTCTACCTCGCCGCCGGAGCCTTCGTATTCACCAGCGTGGCGATCGCGGTCGCCTCCATGTTTATCGAGCGCCTCAGTTGGCTGCCGGTGTCGCTCGGAATTGTCGGCGCGCTTTTCATGAGCTACGGCGGATTGCGCTTGATTTTCGAAGCGCGGCTTTCTGAGGAAAGTTTGCTCGAAGAGATCGCGTTTGTGGAGAAGGCCGCGGCCCGGCATACTGAATCATGACTTCATCCGTGGAACTTGAAGACTACGCGCGCCAAATCGATTCCGTCAATGCGGCCGCCCGCGCGCTGGTCGACAACCATTCGTTGGAAGCACTCACGCGGCCATCGACCACAGGCGGCTGGTCCGCCGCCGAATGCCTGGACCACTTCGTCAAGGTCGCGGAAGCTTACACGCCAAGGATTCGCGCAGCCCTCGAGAAAGGGCGCAGCCAGGGGAAACTCGCCGCGGGTCCATTTCACTACCGCTTCCAGGACCGCATAATATTGTGGGCTCTGGAGCCGCCCGTGCGCATGCGCGTAAAAGCCCCCGCCATCTTTCAGCCCGGCATTCAGCCCGACGTTCAAACTGCGCTCAACGCCTTGCTCGACCAGCACTCTCAACTGCAAACACTGCGGCAACTCGCCGACGGACTGGACCTCGCCGCCATTCGCGTCACGTCACCGGCAAGTGCAAAACTGAAACTGCCGGTGGGGGCCGTGTTCGGAATTCTCACGGCCCACGCCCGGCGTCATTTATGGCAAGCCCGCCGCGGCCTCAACGAGTCTTGAATTTTGAATTCAAAGCCGTCAGCTTATCGGTCATGCTCGGCTGATTGCGCTGCGGCGGTTTCCCGCCTGGCTTCGGCTCCAGCGCCTTGATCGACAGCGCGATTCGCTTCGCCTTCAAGTCCACTGACAACACCTGCGCCTTCACAATCTGCCCGGCCTTCAGCGCCTCACTCGGCTCCGTGATGAACCTGTGGCTGATCTCACTTACATGCACCAGCCCGTCCTGATGCACGCCGATATCGATGAACGCGCCGAACTTCGTGACGTTGGTGACAACGCCCTCCAGCACCATCCCCGCCGAGATATCGCGCATCTCCTTCACGTCTTCGCGGAACTGCGGCGCCACGAATTTATCGCGCGGATCGCGGCCCGGTTTGCGCAATTCTTCCTTAATGTCGCCGAGCGTGAAAATCCCGACAGTCTCCGTTTTGAAACCCTCAATCTTCACTTTCTCCGCCAACTCCGGACGGCGAATCAATTCGTCCACCGACACTTCCATGGAAGCCGCGATCTTCTCCACAACCGCATACGATTCCGGATGCACCGACGTCATATCCAACGGATTATCCCCGCCCCGAATCCGCAAAAACCCGGCCGCCTGTTCAAACGTCTTCGGCCCAAACCCAGGCACCGCCATTAGCTGCGTCCGGCTCTTGAAACGCCCATGTTCATTGCGGAATTCGACAATCTTCTGCGCCGTACGCTCGGTCACGCCGGATACATACCGCAGCAGCGCCCAGGACGCTGTGTTCAAATCCACTCCTACCCGGTTCACGCAACTCTCCACCGTTTTTTCCAGTCCCTGCTTCAATTTCCGCTGGTCCACGTCGTGCTGATACTGCCCGACGCCGATCGACTTCGGATCCACTTTCACCAGCTCCGCCAACGGGTCCTGCAATCGCCGCGCAATCGAGATCGCGCCGCGCACCGTCAGGTCCAAATCCGGAAACTCCTGCCGCGCAATATCGGATGCCGAGTACACCGACGCGCCCGCCTCGCTCACCGTCACTTGAAACACATTGGTCAATTCGGCCTGCCGCAAAAAGTCACTCAGAATCTGGCTTACTTCGCGAGACCCGGTTCCGTTTCCAATCGCAATCGCCTGCGCGCCATGCTCCCGTATCAACGTTGATAACGTCCGCGCCGATCCAATCACATCGTTCTTCGGCTCCAACGGATAGATCACCGTGTGGGCCAGGATCTTGCCCGTATCGTCCACCACCGCGATCTTGCAGCCCGATCGAATTCCCGGGTCGATCCCGATCACGCGCAACTGCCCCGCCGGCGCCGCCAACAGCAAATTCTCCAGATTCTCGCGGAAAACACGGATTGCTTCTTCGTCGGAGCGGTCCTTCAGCTCCAGTCGAATCTCGGTCTGAATCGAGGGGTTCAGCAAGCGGTCGTACCCGTCTTCCACTGCTTCAGCCAGATGAGTTTCCCACTCGCCCTTCTCGCGCACAACTCGCGAACGAAGCCACGCCACCGTCTCATCCCTTTCAAGCTCAATCTCAAAATGCAGAAATCCTTCCTTGGAGCCGCGCCGAATCGCCAGCATCCGATGCGACGGAATATTCTTCGCTAACTCGGTGAAATCGGCGTACATCTTGTACTTGCCTTCCGGATCTTCCATCCCCGGAATCGCCTTCGCCGAGACCTTACCGCGCTCCATCATCTGTTGGCGAATGGCCTTTCGGTACTCGGCATTCTCGCTAAGCATTTCGGCGACAATATGCCGCGCGCCTTCCAAAGCATTCGGAACGCTGGCCACGCCAAGCTCGGCGTTAACGAACGTCGCGGCAAAATCGGCGAGCGGCGTGCCGTTCGAAACCTGCTCCCAGAGGTACAGCGCCAACGGCTCCAACCCCTTCTCCCGCGCCACGCTGGCCTTCGTCTTCCGCTTCGGCTTGTACGGCAAATACAAGTCTTCCAATTCGCTCTTATCCAGCGTCTTCTCAATCTTCGCCTGCAACTCCGGCGTCAATTTTCCTTGCTCTTTAATCGAATCGACAACGGTTGATTTCCGCTCTTCCAGTTCGCGATGATATTCGAGTTTTTCCTGTATGGCGAGGATCTTGACTTCATCTAGATTCCCCGTCGCCTCCTTGCGGTAACGCGCGATAAAGGGAACGGTGCCGCCTTCGTCGAACAGGCTGATGGTTGATATCAGCCCCTGCATCGGGACAGAAATGCTTTGCGCAATATGAAGCAGCGCATGAGTAGGTAATGCTTGGTAGGACATAAAAAATGAATTTACTAATTTCCTTGAAATAGGTTTGTAATCGTCGTTT
>CAMDKT010000607.1 GCA_945900935.1 Candidatus Sulfopaludibacter sp. SbA3
AAATCCAGCGTAAATGTTTTGGACGGAAATGCCGAGTGCAATCAGCGGACCTGCAAATCCGGCAGGGTTTCCGTCCCGGCCTTCCCCAGGAATCCCGAGTAGGCTCCGTCAACCGTGGCTGCCATCCCGAAAACGTTTAAGCACCCCTCGATGCCCGGCGATCCGCCGCCGCCCTGCAATCGTGTTACCATTCATTGAGGAGATCTCTTTTATGGCCAAACCCGCCTTTGCGCCGAACGCCCAGGTTGAGCACGGCAAGTTCGGGTTCGGGAGCGTTATTGAATGCACCGAAGAACACGTAAAAATCAACTTCGACGAACACGGTGAGAAGAAATTTGTCCTCTCCATCGTGATCGCGAGCTTGAAGAAAAGTGATCGCCAAGCCCCTGCCGGTAAGAAAAAGGCAACCCGCAAGAAGGCCGTTCCGGCTGCCACCGCTGTCGCCGTCTAACTTACTTCCCGCGCTGCCTTCGTACTTTTTCGAATAATCGCCGCGCCTCTTCCAGCGAAGGGGCGGCGGCTAATTCTGTTTGCGCATCGTCAAACCGGTTCGTCTGATAATACGCGCGGCCTAACTCAAACCGAACAAGTTCATAACGTGGAAATAGGTTGGCAGCCGGTGCTAAAATCCCCGCCGCCTCCACGGCGCGGCCCTCCCGCATCAAAAACCGGCCAAAATGATAACGCGGCTCCGGGCTCCGGTCCCGGTTTCCTTGCACTGACTCCCGAAAATGCCGCTCCGCTTCAACTGGCCGTCGCAGCGCCTCGTACACAGACCCAAGCGCGTCATGCACCCGCCACGGGTCCCGGTCGGTGACCGCCAACGGGGACAGCACTTTCAGCGCCGCGTCGTATTGATCCAGCGAAAACAGCGTCCGCCCCAGCAGATAGCAGCCGTTTGCCTCCCGCGCCGCGCACGCCTTCTCCAGAAATGGCCGCGCCTCCGCAAATCGCCCCTGCTCCAAATGCGGCATCGCCGCCGCTACTTGCCAGGCTAGAAAAAGTGCAATCACTCGGTCGATTCTAACAGCCCCGCCTCACGCATTCGGTTGAGAAAATGCCCGCGCGCGTTCCGCGGATACCCAAAATCCCACCACGGATTCGTCCCCCCGCTCTCCCAAACACGCACGTCCCGATGCTCCAGCAACGCTTCCAAACGCTGATCAGCTTCCGCAACGCGTTCGCTAAGTCCAATCAAATCAATAGCGCCTCGCAAATCGAGATCGTGCCGGTACTCGACCAACCCATACGGATAGCCGCGCTCCACTTCGCCAACGAACTCCACCCAGCGCTCTACCAGCCCCTCGCTCCCCCGCTCCACGATGTGCCGGGGAAATCCGCTGTCTTCCAAATAGATAATGATCTCTTCTTCCGTCACGCTAAGGAGACCTTGGGCTCCGGTTCGTACTCTATCAGAGCTTCCCGCCCGCCGTTCAGGATGGACAGCCGGCCAGCCTCCACCACCAGCTCGTTATAACGGCTGTTGGCCGGAGTGGCCAAAATTCCATTCGCGTCAATTTCGGCGAGCATCGCCTGACGCGCGGTAACATCGCCCGCCGAATCAACGCGATAGATCGTCTTGACCATGTACTCCACGCTCCGCACACCGTACCCGACAGGCTCCAGCCCCGGCCCGCCCAGGTCGTTGTACTGGAAATAGTCCGGACTCGGTTCGCTGTAAAAAGTGGCTCCCGGCGCGTCGGATTTCTTCGAAAACGTGTAGCTCAGCCCGCGATATTGGTCGCTGTGGTCGAGCATCGCCCCGGTCCCGCCGCCGCAATACAGCGTCATCCCCTGCGTGTTCGGCCCCGGCCCTTCGTTCGGGTAGCAGAGGGTCGTTTGGACGTTTAACACCGCCCCGTTGTCCCAGCGAACCCGCGTATCGCACCACAGGTAGCCCTGTTTTCCGTTTGGATAGGTGTCAATAATGCCGTAATTGGACACCGAAACGGGCCTTAAAGCGGTTATGAAGTGCACCAAATCGACATAATGGCAGCCAATGTAGGTAAAGCAGTCTGTGTTTTCGCACGTACACCAATTCTGAAAGTTCGATTCCCGGTAGTACCACTTTTCCATCAACCGAGCCGTTCCCAGCTTGAACTCTCCCAGCCGGCCATCCCGGTACAACTGCCGCGCCCGGTGCGCCCGGTCGTCGAATCGTTTATGATATTCAACGCCCACAAACAGCCCGCGCTCCCGCGCTTCCCGCTCGATTTCCAGCGACTCTCTGGCCGTTAACACCAATGGTTTCACGCAGATAACGTGCTGGTTGTTTCGCAGAGCCTCCATCGTGGCAGCGAAGTGCAACTGGTCCGGCAGCGCAACAATCACCACCGAACGCTCCGGCATTTCGGCCATCACCGCTTTATATAATTCCGGTTGCGGGCCGCCCGCGAACTCCTCCGGAAAGGCCGTAAACGATTGACCGGGAAAGGCCTTTACAATTGCCGGCGCCGCAGCCAGGGCCTGCACCGTCTTTGCGTGCTGCGCGCAAACGGTGATTTCGCCCAATTCCCCATTGCGCTGCATTTTGTACAACGCTGGCAGAATTTGATCGTGTGTGATCATCCCGCCGCCAACGACCAGTACGGGTTTCATTCCGCCAGTGCCTCCACAAACGCCTCTTCAAACACGGCCAAGCTCTCGTCGACCGCGTCCGCGGTGATATTCAGCGGCGGGCAAACCTTGATGGTCCCGCCGCCGAAGCCGACCGGCGAGAACAGCAAGACGCCCTTTTCAATCGATCTCCGAATAGCATTCCAGGCAAGGTCTGCGTCGGGCTCCGTGGTCCCCGGCTTCACGCAGGCGATTCCTGCGACCAACCCCTTGCCGTCCACCCAGCCGATTTGCGGATATTTGGCCTGCATGACGCGGAAATAATCCAGCATCCGATCACCCTGCACCCGCGCGTTCTCCGTCAGATTCTCCTTCAGAATCAACTCCAATGAGGCCGCCGCCGCCGCCACGCAGATCGGATTACCGGAGTGCGTCGATGTCATGGAACCCGACGGATGCAAGTCCATAACGTCAGGCATGCCGATCACCGCCGCGATCGGCAGCGAGCTCGAAATGCCTTTCCCCAGAGTAGTCAGGTCCGGCACGATGCCATAGTGTTCGAACCCCCACATCTTGCCCGTTCGTCCGAAACCCGCCTGCACTTCGTCGCACGTTAGCAACGCTTGGTGCCGCCCGCACCACGCCTGCAATTGCTTCATATACTCCGGAGGCGCGAACGAGGCGCTCCCGCCCTGATACGTTTCCAGGATCACGCCCGCCACGTTGGCCGGGTTGACGCCTTTATCGGCCAACTGCTTTTCGAAATAGGCAAACGAGGTATCCGGAGTCCGGAATCCGTCGGGAAACTCGAGTTGCACGAACCCGTTGTCGAGATTGACGATCCACTCCTTAAGCGATGGAATGCCGCCCGCTTGCTGCGAACCCAGCGTGCGCCCATGGAATGCCTTCTCGAAACTGACGATAACAACTTTTTCCCGCCCGCCCACTTTCACGCCGTGCGTCCGCATCAGCTTGATCGCGCATTCGACCGTTTCTGAGCCGGTCGTCAGCAGGAATACCTTCTTCAATGGCGCGGGCATCAGATCGGCCAACCGCTTCACGAAGTTCGCGCGAATTTCACTCGGGAAGCAGTAGTTTGTCAGCAGACCGTGTTCGGCCTGCTTCTGTATCGCCTCAATAATTTCTTTGCGCCCGTGCCCGGCGTTGGTGATGAGCACGCCGCTAGACCAGTCAATCCAGCGATTCCCCCAACGGTCCCAGACCGAGAAATTCTCCGCGCGGTCCCACACAACGGGCGGCTGGCCCTGCATGGCCACCGGTTCGTAGTCGTGGAGTTGCTGCAGAATTGGCAGGGATTCAGGGACAGGGAATGGGGTGACGATCTGCCGCAGGGCGGTTTCCACCCGCGGAACGGAGCGGGGCACGAGTTCGTAGTTTCTGACCATTGGAACTTCTATTGTCCGG
>CAMDKT010000608.1 GCA_945900935.1 Candidatus Sulfopaludibacter sp. SbA3
CTAGCCCATTGCTGGAACTCCCGCTCGCTCGGCTACATGTTGAACAGGCAATTTACATGGTGAACTCCTTTCAATTCACAAGATCAGCCAGGCTTATCCTGGCATCCGACCGTCAGGGAGTGGTCCCTTCGATTCCCCCTCAAAACACAAAAACGGCCGACTTCTAGGAGATGAAGCCGGCCGTGAGCAAAATACAGAACCGGGTGAAAAATCCTCCGACAGACTCTTTCTTCCGGCAACTCCAGAGTGCCATAAACTGTAGCGTTCCGCGCACTTTTCGTATCCGGAAAAGTACCGTGTAGTCCGTCAGGGCCGGTCGGGCCTAGTCGCGGGGAGTAGGCGATTCGCGGCGCCCTGAAAGCGGCTGGAAAACCGGTCCCCCGCAGACCGCGACGCCCACCTGCTGCAACGCCTGCAATAAATTAAAGAGCAGTCCGTACACTACCTGTTCGTTCAACGCCTGTCGGCCAGGCAGCCGGAAATTGGCCGGGACTTCCTTGGCCAGCCGCAGGCGCAGGGCGTCCGGAAGCAGGTTCCCGGCCCGGTCCCGCTTATTACCAACACTGATCGGAGTCTGCAACACGTTCCCCGTCGCGCCGTCCACGTAAAACTGGCAGCGGGAGAACCAGCCGAGATTAGCCGGTTCGGCCGCGTCGAACAGCAGCAAAGGCACTTGCCGCTTCTCCGTCCAGATATCCAGCGTCACCGCCCGCGGCGTTTCCTGGATCTCCACCTGAAAATCAGTCTGCTGCGCCACCGACGCCAACGCCTCTAAATCATACTCAAGTAGCACCAACCGGTGCGAGCCAGCCGACAGCAATTGCATTTGACCTATCTTAACGTTTGTTCGGCCGCGGCGACGAAAATACAAATCACCGCGTGGCTGATCATTCCATATTGGATCCAGCGGCGAGTGTAGCGAACTACCAGCATGATGTCCTGCAATCGGGGGCTCCGGTAATCAGTGTGCCCTGCCCGGCTGTAGCCGGGAAGCCCGTACTTTGGCTGGTTCTTCCCAGGACTTGGACACTTTGGTCCCGGTACTATCTTGCAGTTTTTCGTCCTCCCGGCCCAATTCAACCAAACAGCGCCGATCTGTTGCAGACTGGGAAGACGGTCTCAGTCGCAAACGTGAATCCCCTATTCGTAAAAGTCCATGGCAACGACAATGTCGCCATCATCGTGAATCCGGAAGGCGTCGCGCCCGGCGCCCGCTTCGCCAATGGCTTAACCGCCGCCGAAGCCATTCCCCAGTCGCATAAAATCACGCTGACTCCGCTCGCCGCCGGCGCCCCCATCATCCGCTACGGCGAGGTGATCGGCCATCTCTTGTCCGGCGTCGATGCCGGCCGCTGGATCCGCGAAGATTTGCTAACTCTCCCCGCCGCGCCGCTGCTCGATCAACTGCAACTAGCGACGCGGAAATTCGCCCCGCCCGAACCTCTAACCGGCTACACCTTCGATGGCTACCGCAATGCCGACGGCTCCGTTGGCACCCGCAACATGCTCGGCATCACCACCACCGTCCAATGCGTCGCGCCAACCGTCGAATACGCCGTCCGCAGGATCGAAGCCGAAATTCTCCCCAAATATCCCAACGTCGATGGCGTCGTCGCCGTTACGCACAGCTACGGCTGCGGCGTCGCCATCGACGCGCCCGGCGCTCGCATCCCCATCGCCACCCTCGGCCACATCAGCCGCCACGCCAACATCGCCGGTGACCCGCTCGTCGTCAGCCTCGGTTGCGAAAAGATGCAGCCCGGCCGCCTGCTCCCATTCTTTGAGCCAAGCGTGATCCGCCTCCAGGATAACCGCGGCTTTGCGGCAACTGTATCGGCGATCTGCGAGCAAGCCGAAAAGCGGCTTGTCGAACTCAACAAACGCCGCCGCGCCGCCGTCCCGGCCAGCGAGCTCAACGTCGGCCTTCAATGCGGCGGCAGTGATGCCTTCAGCGGCGTCACATGCAACCCCGCCGTCGGCTTTTTCGCCGACCTCCTCGTCCGCGCCGGCGGCACCATCCTATTCTCCGAAGTCACCGAAGTCCGTGACGCCGTGCATCTATTAACCCCTCGCTGCGCCGACGAAGCCACCGCCCGTAAACTCATCGCCGAAATGCTCTGGTACGACGAATACCTGGCAAAAGGCGGGGCCGACCGCTCCGCCAATACCACCCCAGGCAACAAGCGCGGCGGCCTCGCCAACATCGTCGAAAAGGCCCTCGGCTCCGTTGCCAAGGCCGGTTCCGGCCCCATCCAGCACGTCGCCACCCACGGCGAAAAGGTCACCGCCAAAGGCCTCGTCTTCGCCGCTACACCGGCCAGCGACTTCATCTGCGGCACACAGCAATTGGCGAGCATGAACCTCCACGTCTTCACCACCGGCGAAGGCACGCCCTACGGACTCGCCATGGTCCCCGTCGCCAAGGTCAGCTCCCGAACAGCGCTCGCCGAGAAGTGGCCGGACCTCATCGACATCGACGCCGGCACCATCGCCACCGGCCACCAGACCATCGAAGACGTCGGCTGGCAGCTTTTCCATTACCTGCTCGACGTCGCCAGCGGCCGCAAAAAAACCTGGGCCGAACAGTGGCGTCTCCACAACGCCTTAGCCCCATTCAACCCCGGGCCGGTCACCTAAAGCCGCAGCCGTATCACCTCCTCCTCCCCATCTTCAAAGACCAGCGGCGGTTGACCCTGGGTCAAAGCTTCGACCGCGTGCCGGCGGTAGTACAGCAGCAGCAACGCGATCGCCGCCAGCAGCACAACTCGCAGCGGTTCCACCGCGATCCACTTCGCCATCCGCCCCCCCGCCCACGGCATCAACCCCAACCCCACCACCGCCAGCAACGCGTGAACCATCCGCGAACTCCGGAACCCCGCTGATCGCACCGTGAACGGAATCTGCCGGAAGTCCAGCAGCAGCGCCTCTATTAACACAGCATCCGTCAATAGCACCGTCACCGTCACCGCCCACGAACTCGTCAGCAAGGTCGGCGCCAGCACCAACACCGAGAAATGCAGCCACAGTAATCGCCGCGCCACTCGCGCCGGCTCCCCGCCCTCCGCCACCGCGAGCAATCGAAACGGCCAGTTCGCCGCAGGCGATGCAGGCACGCTGAAGGCCATCCGCAGCGCCACAATCAGCGAGTACCCGGCAAAAAAAGGTATGCGCTCCGGCGCCCCTTGCATCACCCCAAACACCAGCCCCGCCCCCAGCATCGCAACCACCAGCAGAATATGCCGCTCGCTTCGCCATAACGTCAACAAGCTGAAGCGAAACGCCGCCCGCTCCAGCGGAGTCGATCCCTGCAACAGCAGCCAGCGCGGCCAACGTCGTCGCAGAGATGATCGGACAAGCCGCCCTTCCATCCCCCGCCTGTAACCGATGACATATCCCCCCAACGCCACCAGCGACGCTATCCCCAGCGCCCACAGCCCCCTCTGCCCCATACCATCCGCGCCCAAATCGTCCCGTCCGATCAACGGCCCATACAGCGACGCGAACCAAACCGGCGGCAGCCACTCCGCCCACGTCGCCGTCCCCGCGCGGGTCATTCGCAACCAGACGTGGCCGCGCGTTGCCGTCAACAACATCGCCAACAGCGCAAAGCCTGTCGTTGCCCGAATGATGATCGAAAGCCCGCCAAACCACGACGCCGGTGCCAGCGCGATCAACGCCCCCATCAACGAAAAACAGAGGCAAAACGTGAAGAGGCTCCCAAGCAACAAAATTAGAAAATGCGCCGCCGTCAGCCGGATGAACCCATCACTCCGTGCTGGTCCGCCGTCACCACCATCGGGAAAATAAACATCGACCCCGCGTTCACATCCACGATGAACACCGCGACAACGAGCCCAATCGCCGCCAAACTCGCCATAAAAACGCTCCGCGCCGGAATCGGCAAAGGACCCAGATTCAGCCGGTCCATCGCGTCGGGCAAGATCCGGTCCCACTTCCAAATCGTCACCAATCCCGTCACC
>CAMDKT010000609.1 GCA_945900935.1 Candidatus Sulfopaludibacter sp. SbA3
TGGAGAATCTGAAGCTTGCCGTTGCGCCATTCGATCCAGCGACCGGCGAGCTTTTGGGTTTGCGGTTCGGCGGATTCGAGCGAGTCTCCGGTTAAGCGCAGACTTTCATTGGACTCGGGGAGTGTGGCTACGTCGCCGCGGAAGGAAGCGCGGGTGGCGGCGGCGGGGAAAACGGTTGTGCGGCCATTGCGTGTGGCGGAGATGCGACCGGGTTCCAGACGCCATTCGATGTCGCCATCGTTTGAATAGGCAAGCAGTTCGGGACCGGGGGGGCCGGAAAGGAAGTTACCGGCGAGTCCGTGAATGGGGGTGAGGAGGCCGGCGGAGTCGAGGACATGGGCGAGCGGCGGTGAGTCGATTGCTTGTTGAGCGGAGAGGATTAGGGAGAGGAAGAAAATGAGTCGCTTCATGGTCGGCCTATGGTGATGGTGGGGTTGCCGATGGTGGCGGTGGGAAGGGAGACGGCTGCGAGTGGGGGTGCGCCGGGGGCAGTGCTTCCGCTCCGAGCGGCGGCGGCGACTCCACCGGCGGCGGCACCGCCGATGAGGGCGGCGAGGAGGATCCATTTGGATCTGGAGGGTTGCTCCTTGTTGATTGAGGGACGGGGCGGGCCGGCGGCTGGATCGGGTCCGCGGCGGGGCTGGGAAGAACCGGCTGGCTCGGTGACGTATTGGGTGGATAGAATGCCAGCGCGGGCCTCGCCTTTGTTAGCGGTGATGCGAAGTTGAACGGGGCCGGCGGCGCGGGCCCATTGAATGCCGCGGATGGCGACGCGGCCATCGGGACCGGTGACGGCGATTTCGGTACGCATCCCATTGGCGAAGAGGCCGGTGGGCGCTTCGTCAGGGAGCCGGATGGAGACGGAGGCACCTTCGACGGGGCGGCCGGCTTCATCGGTAAGGAAGATTACGATGGGCTGACTGGACCGAGTGCCCGCGGTGTGGATGGAGCCTTCGCCTTCGAGCACACGAATGCGGAGGATGGCGGGGGCGGGATCAGTTTGGACTTGCCCCCCGTCCGCAGGTACCGGCGGAGCGGGATAGGCGACTTGTAGCGCGAGGCCCACCGATAGCAGGGAGGCCATGGCACGACGCCGGTAATGCATTTACTCCTCAGTCAAATCGACAGGCTCCTGATGATCATTCGAGTGATTGACGACCCGCAAAAGGACGGCGGTGATGTTGTCGGGACCGCCGGCGGCGCGAGCGCGATCAATGAGGTTCTTACCCTTCAATTCCAGATTATCTTCGTTTGCGAAGATTTCCGCAATGCCATCGTCGCCGACGACGCCGTGGAGCCCATCGCTGCAAAGGAGGAACTGCATGCCTTCGGAGAGTTGGACGACGTAGGAATTGATGCGCAGTTGATCGCTGACACCGATGGCCATGGTGAGGACGTGGCGCATGGGGTGAGTCTTTAACTGGGCTTCCTCAATGCCGAGTTTCTTGCCGACTTCCTGTACCCAGGTCTGATCTTCGGTGATGATGATGAGCTGGCCCTGGTGATAAATGTAAGCGCGGCTATCGCCAACGCTGGCGACGTAGGCCTGGCTGCCGGTATCGAGGACGGCTGTGAGAGTGGTGCCCATGCCTTCGAGGCTGGTATCGGCGCTGGCGGCGGTGAGGACGCGGCGGTTTGCCTCTTCCAAAGCGGTGATGAGAACTTCAGGGGATGAAAGTTCACTGGAACGCCAGACGACTTCGCCAACCGTTTGCGAGGCGAGTTGGGACGCGCGTTCGCCAGCGGCGGCACCGCCCATTCCATCCGCGACTAAGAATAGACCGAGGGAGGGCGCGAGGAGATAGTAATCCTCGTTGTTGGGCCGCACACAACCGGGGTCAGATAAGCCAAAAGCTTCGAGCATGAACTTTCCGATTATACGTCAGGATGAAGTCTCCGTCGCGAGCGGTTGCCAAATGGCGCACCGCTTAAAGGATAACGCGTAAACCAAGTTGAAAAACCCTCCCGTCATTCAAAGTATTTGTAATTTTTCCGAACGAGGGCGAAGAAAGGTTTCTTTGCGGTTCGTCAAACTGCGGCGTATTGAAGCCATTATAGGCCTCTCCGCGCAATTGGAGGGTAGTTTCGCGGTGCAGCGGGATACGCCAGGATTTTTGAAGAGCGAGGTTCCAGTTGGCGATTTTCGCCTTGCGCATGACGTTGCGGCCGATGGATCCCTGCTGGGCGTTGGGGGTGAGGAACGAAAATTTATCGCGAGAAATAATTTGGGAAGCGATGTCGGGGTGGCTGATGGTGCGTCCGAGGATGGAGGGATCGAGGAGATTGGGGCGTTCGCCGCCGGAGCCATCGACGTTGCCGAAGCCGGGAGAGTCCGAGCCGATGAAGAGAGTAAACGGGGTGCCGGTGCGGAAGGCGGAGACGCCGGAAAGTTGGAGGCCGAGCCATGGGAGATCGTAGAGCCAGCGGAGGGCGACGGCGTGGGTGGCGTCAAAATTCGAGAGGCCTTTGCGGTCGCCAATCTGGTTGTACTGGTATTGGGCGCGGCCGTTGAGCATTTCGCGGTTGGCGGCGGTGGCGGTGTAATCGACACCGGTGTCGATGGCCTTGCCAAAGGTGTAGGCGACATTGGCGTTGAAGCCTTTGCGATAGGTAAAGTCGTAGCTGATTTGGGCGCCGTCGTAGTAGGCGATGCCGTTATTCTGGACGGAGCGAAGTTCGCCGATTGAGGGATCGGGGCGGCGTTCGTTGATGGTGGCTGTGGTGTAGGGAATGCCGGGAATGGGGATGGCGCGATTGAGGATGATGCCGGTGAGAAGTTTCATGGAGCGGCTGCCGGTGTAGCCGAAGCGGAACATGCCGCGGGAGGCCATTTGACGTTCGATGACGAGCGAGTAGAGGTGGGAGTACGGGGTGCGGAGATCGGGCGAGAGGACATTGACCGCTGCCTGGATGTTTGCCGGGAGATTGTGCAGAGGGTTGAGCAGATCGGGGTTATTGACGGTGATGTATTTGGCGAAGGGGGTATTGGAACGGACTTGTTGATAGGTGACTGGCGGGATGGGGGAGTAGCTGAGGGCGTACATGGCGCGGGCGGTCCAGTTGTTTTTGGCGTTCCAGACGAGGGAGAAACGCGGGGCGAGGTTGTTGCAGTCGCAGGGGTAGGGAATAGCGCCGCGGCCGGAGACTTCGAAGGGAGCGCCTTCGGGACTGTATCGGAGGCCGATGTAGAGTTGGAGGTTGGGACGGAGTTTGATGCGATCAGCGAAATAGAGATTGCCGGCGGATTGACGGAAGCCGCGGGCCATGTCGCCGAGGACGACTTCATAAGCGGACGGGGTTCCCATGCGGAAGTTTTCGATGGAAGTGCGGCCGAAGTTGTTCTGAAATTGATAGAGGCCGCGGGTATTGTTAGCTTCGACGCCGTTCAACTGAAGTCGTTGAAAATCGCCGCCGGCGTAGAGTTGGTGGCGTCCGCCGTTGAGTGATTTGGTGTAGGCGAAGCCGTAGCGGAATGTATTTTGGGCTCGATCGACAGGAAAGCCGGAATCGGGGCCGAGTTCCTCAATTTGAAAGCCGAAGCGGACGCGGGGGCCGACGGCGTTGGGCTCGGGAACGAGGAGAGATAGATTGCGCTGGAACTGGGCGGTGAGTTGGAGATTGCCGCGGGAGAGGGTGGCGCGGGCGGTCTGATTATTGAGATTGGTATTGGGGTTTTGGCCGGCGACGAATTGAAAGGCGTCGATGTTTTGGCGGTTGGTTGAATAGAAGAGGCCGAGACGGTATTTGGATTTGACGGCGGTGTCGAAGCGGAGGTTGAAATCAGTTTCGTCGATGCGTTGGAGGGCGTTGGTATTGAGTGCGCGTTCGTCGAAATCGGCGCGATTGGGAGCGACGGCGGGAAAGGCCTGGAAGTAGCGATTGATGACGGCGCGAACGGCGGGATCGGGAGAAGTGGATGAGCGTTCGGAGAGAAGGGGGACGAGGACATTGCCGTTGACCATGCCGCGGACTTTTTGCT
>CAMDKT010000610.1 GCA_945900935.1 Candidatus Sulfopaludibacter sp. SbA3
GGAAGTGCTTGCCCATAGCCATATCCTACGGCTAGATGAAGGAACAGCCAAAACATTTCGCTGCTGAAATGTCTTTCTCTGCCGGGCGCGGCCAAATCTATCCCCGACACACTCCTAGCGGTCGATGCTCTAGAACTCGAAGCGGCCAATCAGCAGCAGGTTCGAATTCCCGGTACCGATATCGGAGAACGCCCCGCGAGTGCCGGCGCCAACTCGGGCGAAGGCGCCCAAGTTGTTCAGGTTGAATGTGCCGTTTGGATCGGCGAATTGCGGCTGCTTTATTGGAAAGTTGTTCCCGTCCAGTCGAATCTGGAATCGGTACTTTTCAGCTACCCTCCACCACTTGGCGATCGAAAGTTGCGTCCATAGGAGGCCCGGGCTCTCAAAAACATTTCGGCCCAGATTGCCGGTTGTGAAGGCAGCCGGATAGGCGAACGAACTGGCGTTCAAGTACGGATTCTGTGCCTGTGTCGGGAAGCGATTGGGACCCAACTGCCAGTTGTCCACTTCGGCGGCCTGGTGTGTCGTGACAATATTGGGCCGCGATTCGCCCGGCAGGTAGCGGCTGGGGCTGCCTCCGAAGGAGACGTTAAATGGCGGTCCAGACTGCATCGTCTGCGTCCAGGTTAACTGCCAGCCGCCCAGGGCCGCGTTGCTTACACCGCCGCCGGACAGGAACCGGCGGCCCTTTCCGAACGGAAGATCATACGACAGCACCGTGACAAACCGGTGGCGCACGTCGTAACTGGCTCGCCCCTTCTCCAAACGGCGATTGTAGAAAGTAATGCCGTTGTCGCCCCCTTCGCCTTCCGTCTCCGTGAGGGTTTTGCTCATGGTGTAGAAGCTGTTGAAAGTAAGCCCTCCCGACATGCGTTTTTCGATACGCACGGTGCCGCCGTGGTAGGAGTTGTGGCCATAGTTGGAGAACAGGCCGATGCTCCCGAAGTTGGTAAAGGGCAGGTGGTTCTGCTGTTCCGTGAAGATCTGGTTCAGCCTCGCCGGATCGCTGGAAACATCCAGCCGCATCACGTTCGTGTTCCAGTTGTTCAGCAGCCCCACGCCGGACTGGCCCTGGTACTGCACTTCCATCATCCAGTTTTGGCGGAAAGCATATTGAATACCGCCGGACCAGCTCATCACGTACGGCATGCGCATGTTGGGGTCCCACCGCTGCGCCCCGCGGCCGCCAAAGTTAGCGCCGAAAAACGGTACCGAGCCGTCCGGCTGCACGTCATATCTGAACGCTGGAGGTCCTTGCGAGAGCCGGAACACGTGGCGCGGATCGCCCACCGGGGCGGCAATGTTGGCGGTCGCCAGATACTCCTGGAAGAGGCTGTTGCGGTCTGTCGCGAAAATATCCTGGTGCACCATCCCGAACGAGGCTCGGAAAACAAATTTCGGGCGGAAGTTCCAGGCCAGTCCGATGCGCGGAGCAAAGTTGTTCAAATCCTTCCTGGCGAGCGCCCCTTTTTGATGGAGGATGGCACCGGGGAGTCCGGTGATGGGATCCTTTGCCGTTGGGTCAAACTGAGACTGTTGGCCGTACTTGGTCTGGTAGGGGCTTTCGTAGGAATAGCGAAGGCCGAGGTTGAACGTCAATCCGCGCCGCGGCTTCCAATCGTCCTGGAAGTAGGCCTGGTGGGACCACCATCGCGGCAGCCAACTGGCGTAGGCCGACGTGTAAGTCGCGTTTGCCACCGTGCCAAGCAGAAAGGACGCAACCGTGTTGCCCGTGTTTGGCGTGAAAGGCTGGTTGGTTCCGCCGAAGTTATAGGTGCCGCCCGGCAGATCGGGCACCGTCGAGTTTAGGCGTGTGCGCATCAGTTCGTAGCCCGCCTTGAACGTGTGCTTGCCTGTGACTTTCGTCATGTTGTTCTGCACGGTGATGTCTTCGCCGATGTTCTGATAACTGGGCAGCGCGGCGAATGAGAAGCCGATATTGAAGAACGGGAAGGTAGCGCCGGAAACGTTGGGAATACCGAGTTGCTTCGCCCAGTCGCCGTTCCTGGTGATCGCGGTTTCTTTCAGCACGCGGCGATTGAATCCAACGCGGAATTCGTTGCTGATCGTGGGGCTGAGGATCAACATGTCGGAGAACACGATGTTGATGTGGTCGACCGGTTGGGGCTGGGCATTGGGGTCGATATCGCGCCAGGCAAACTCCGCCTGGTGGTCTCCCTTCCAGGCGCGATGTACCGACTGCGAATAACGCCCGTACGCCTTGTGATTGGACGTGAACTGGTGATCGAGCTTGATGTCGAACCGCGTGCGATAAATCTCTTTTGGTTGATTGACGACCAGATTTTCTGTCGGGCCGGTGGCCGTTGGGATACCGGGCTGGTTGGACGCTGTCAGCGGATTCCGGCCCAGGAAATTGGTAACCACCGGATCGATGAGCGACCTCGGGAGGATATTGTTCGGGAAGGGATCGCGTTCCCATGTGCCGGCCGCATTCTGGCGCGTGGTGAAGGGATTGTAGATCGGGAGCGGCCGCGGCGACGTTTGTCCGCCGAAGGAGAAATCGCCACTCAACATCGCGGCTGTGGGAACCGTCGCGCGGCGCGACGATGTTCCCGCGATTTCGGCGTGCCGCGCAATGCCAAGCAGGAAAAACGTCTTGTCCTTGCCGTTGTAGAGTTTCGGAACCTTCACCACGCCGCTAAACAGGCCCGTCGACTCGTTGTATTGAAAGGGATTGGTGCGCGGCAACTGCTCCAGATAGGTCCGGTGAATCATGCTTTTGTTGATGTGGCGATTTTCGGCCACCAGGTGATAGTTATTGGTGCCGGACTTCATCACCATCGACATCAGTCCACCCGCCGAATGACCGTATTCGGCCGGCATGCCGGTCGTATGGATCTTCACTTCTTCAAAGGCGTCCTGCGTCGGCGAGACCTGATCATTCGGGCTGCCGAGGTTGCCGATACCCGGCTCCTTCCCGTTGACGCCGTCCACCTGGTAGCCGATGGCCCGCGACCGTTGTCCAAGCACGTGGTAGCCGTTCATCGAGTTCGTTCCGGGGTAGTAGTACATCATCCGCACGGGCCGTTTTTGGCTGACCGGAATTGCCACCAGCGTCTCGCCGGATATCACCATGCCCGATGCCGAGGTTTCCGTGTCCAACAGAGGCACACCGCCCGTGACCTGCACTGTTTCCGTCACGCCGCCGACTTCCATTTGGATGTCGATACGCGGAATTTCGCCAGTGCGAATCACCACGCCTTCACGGACGTACTTCTTGAAACCGGGCGACTCCACCGTGATTCGGTATGTTCCAGGGGACAGGTAGGGAATGTAATAAGCGCCCTCATTGTTAGTTGGCACTTCCGAAGTAAAGGCCGTGGCGGCATTCACCACCGTGACTTTCGCACCAGCCACCACTGCGGCCGTTGAGTCGGTGATTGTTCCGACGAGTGTTCCGGTACCCGTCGTCTGCGCGAACGCGGCGGCGGCCAGCAGTATTCCAACGCACCAAACGGCCAGATTTTTTTGCAACATGCAAGACTCTCCCAATATGCGCCTCGTTCCGGGCGCTGCGTGCAATGGCATCACAACTTAGCGGACTCTGTCAATCGCGGGTACTGAGCAGATCCAACGGGTCGGTGAAGTATTTGCGGTAATCGAGAAGGACGGTGTCGGACACGCCGGGGCCGAGGTAGCCGGGTTGAGAGGAGAATTCGCTCACATTTACACTTCGTTTTCCTGAAGCACTTGCAACGCGGCGCCAGCGGCGGCTTTCAACGGCGGCAGATCATCTTCAACCAGGAACCAAAGGCGATCTCCTTCCATCCGGTCATATTCGTGACGGAGGAAGTTTCCGAGGGCACGTATTTTTGGCCATGGGATTCAACCGCATCGTAAGTTTTGTGGTCACTCATGAACGCGGGCAAATCGATTCCATCCGTGTATTGTTCGATCCGGGCAATGTTCTCGAGAATGTTCTGAAAGCGTTGGATTGGATCGCTAGAAGGCA
>CAMDKT010000611.1 GCA_945900935.1 Candidatus Sulfopaludibacter sp. SbA3
GACGGCTGGAAAAGCAGGCGGAAATTCGTTGGACGCAACTCGCGGCACAATAGGAAGTGATGAATCCATCTGGCGTTACACTACAGCCCGTTGAGGGCGTGAAGCATTTGATCGCGGTCGGCTCCGGAAAGGGGGGCGTGGGGAAGACGACGGTGTCGGTGAACCTGGCCATCGCTTTGGCCGCGCTGGGGCACAAGGTAGGGTTGATGGACGCCGACGTCTACGGCCCGAATGTGCCGCGGATGATGGACACGCGCGCCAGCCCGCACGCGATCGGAGAGAAGATACAACCGCTGGTGAGTTATGGCGTGAAGCTGATGTCGATGGGCTTCATGAGTCCCGGAGATAAGCCGCTGATTTGGCGGGGACCGATGTTGCATTCGGTGATGCAGCAGTTTTTGCGCGGGGTGAATTGGGGGGAGCTTGATTATCTGATTATCGATTTGCCGCCGGGGACGGGGGATGTGCAGCTTTCGCTGGTGCAGTCGGTGCCGATTACGGGCGCGATTGTGGTCACCACGCCGAGCGAAGTGGCGATGGAGGATGCGCGCAAAGCGGTGGGAATGTTCGGAACGGTGAAGACGCCGATCATCGGAATTGTAGAGAACATGAGTTACCTGGAAGCGCCTGGCGGGGAGCGGATTGACGTGTTTGGACAGGGCGGCGGGCGGCGGATGGCGGAGGCGATGTCGATTCCATTTTTGGTGGAATTGCCGCTGGATCCGAAGGTTCGGATTGGGGGAGATACGGGGCGGCCGGTGGCGTTGGATCCATTGGGGGCCGGCGCGGCGTTTCATGAATTGGCTGGGAAAGTGGTAGAATCGATGGCCGGACTGGAAAAAAAGGCTGGCCCGAGGATTACGTTGGAAGACTGATCCCTGCATACTTTCGCGAAGGAGGGACGTAATGAAATACGCCGCTGTTTTGATTGCTTGTTCGTTTTTCGCCCATGCTCAGGAGATGGGCGTGCTTCGTAATTTGGCCGAGAATAAACTGGCTCCGATGGCTGGGATGCCACCCTGCATTACTTTGGCGGTGGAGAGCGGAGACCCTACCAAGGGCGAGGCAATGATTGTCTTCAAGGCGCCCGCCGGCTGCAAGATCCCGTGGCACTGGCACACGTCGGTCGAGCACGTGATTAGTGTAAGCGGCGCCGCGAAGTTGGAAATGAAAGATGGCAAGTCGGCGGTGTTGACGGCCGGCGGTTATGGCCTGATGCCTAGAAAACACATCCATCAGTTTACTTGCGTGAAGGCGTGTACGACGTTCATCAGTTGCGGAAGCGCATTTGACATCCATTACGTGGACGCGGACGGGAAGGAAATTCCGGTGGAGGCGGCGTTGGCGAAGAAGTAGGGGCGGGGCGCGATTAACCACCGCCAGAGCTAATAACGCTATCTGCTTCGGGGGCGCAGGGTGATGCAAAGTCCGCCGCGGCGGACGCACAATGCCCTGCGCTTTCATGGAACATTGCGTGGCGATGTTGTCGCCGGAGTGAATCAAAGGGCCGGGTGGCAAGCCCGGCCCTTGTTGTTTATCGCGGAGCGATGAGTTGGACTTCATCGATGGCGGCGAGCGCCATTAGCTTGGTGCCGATGATCTCGCCGATGATCAACTTCGCGCCGCCCGGTTGGGCGATGATTTGCAGACCCACTGCTTTGAGTTTGTTGAGCGTCGCTTCGGAGACATCGCGGAGATAGAGGCGGACGCCGACTTTGTCCGCTGTGCCGACCTTCGCGCGGAGTTCGGGTGAAAGTTTTTGCGGGGCCGGTCTGCTGCTGAAGTCCTTCTCTTTATGTACTTCGCGAGGCGAGGGAAGCGGGGTATAAACGGACTGGCCGTTGTCGCGGCTCCGGTAGCCGCCGGCGATACCGCCAGCGATTCCAACGGGAGCGGACCTTGGATGCATTGCGAACTTGGCGGCTTCGGCGCCGGCCATACGGCCATCGACGCCCTCGGGGACTTCCACCGGCACTTCAATCGTGCGGAGTTTGCCGGCTTCGCTGATTGTCCGGTGTTCGACGGCGATGAAGGAAGTGAACGGCGTCATGATCGCGAATTGGAGGCCGAGTTCGGTGATGACATCGCGGTTCCGCGCTTCGCTTTCGATCATCAACTCGCCCACTTTCGCGCGGGCCCAAAGGGAACGGATTCCGTTGCGCTGCGCGGTGGCCGCGAACTCCACGGGAACCAGACGCTCAAAGGGCCGTCCGCCCATCTTGCCGATAATTTTCACCGATCCGCGACCGGCGTCGCGATACCGGCCGCTGATGACAACGGGCTTGGCGCTGAAGAGATCGGGGATTCGTTTGGGATAGATTTCATCGACGGCGAGGCCTTGGAAATGCAGTTGAATATCGGTAAGGAGCGGCGTTTGCACGCGTGAGTGGAAGCGCCTGGCGGCGGCGGAGCCATCGTCCTGCGGGCCGATGTAATCGACTTCTCCGCGGCCTTGCAGAGACATCTGGTCGAGCAAGTGACGATTGACGGAACTTCCGATGCCGAAGCCGAAGACGCGGGCTTCGGGGTGCTGGCGAATCTCGGCGATAATCTCAGCCTCGTTGCCGACGTAGCCATCGGTCATGAAGCAGACGACGCGGACGTGTTCGCGGGAGCCGGAGGGGGCGAGCGAGGCGCGAATGGCTTTCATCATCTCGGTACCGCCACCGGATCGGCGGCTGGCGAGGAAGCGCTTGGCGTCGGCGATATTTTCCTGCGTGGCAGGGACGGGCGATGGGAAGAGGACGTGCGTGTCGCCGGAAAAGGTAATCAGGTTGAAACGGTCGCGGGGGTTGAGTCCGTCGATGGCGGCGTTCATTGCTTCTTTCGCTTTATCCAGCGGGAAGCCGTGCATGGAGCCGGAGGTGTCGATGACGAAGACGAGTTCCTTCGGCGTAATGTCTTCGCGGGCGGGCTGTTCGGGAGGGGCTAGCACGAAGGTGAAAAAGCCTTGGCCGTCGCGGCCGCGGTGGGTGAGCAGCGCGTCATTGATCTTGCGTCCGGCGACGTCCCAGCGGAGGATGAAGTCCTTGTTTGGAATTTCGTTTTGGTTGCGGAGTTTGATGAATGCGCCAGTGGCGACGCGATTTTCGACGATGACTTCGTGGGTGGTGGAATCGACTGAGTCAATGGGCAAGCCGGCATCGAGCTTCAGCGAAAGAGAAATGTCGTGGCCGGCGCGAGTGCCTTGCGCCGCGTATTTTGGATTCTGGAACGCGCCGGAATTGTGTTGCGGCGAGTAGCGGGGACCGACAACCATGGGAAAGACGAACTCGTATTTCCCGGCTTCATAGCGGAGCGTTTCAATGTATTGGATTTCGATTTCGACTTTGGCGTTGGGGGGAATGTTGGCGACGCTCTGGATGAAGACGTTGGGGCGGCTTTGGTCGAGCAGACCGGCGAGCTTGCCTTGACGGCGGGCGGCGTCATAGATGGCGCGGGCTTCTTCCTTGCGCTTCATTTTTCCTTTGACGAGGCGATCGCCGATGCGAAGGGTCATGTCGTCGACGGCGCCGCCGGCGGCGAGCGGGAAGGTGTAGATGGCCTCCATCGGCGTGGAGGTTGGGTTGCGGAAGATCTGGCGGACCTTGACTCGCGCTACCGGGCCTTGCACGTCCACTGTGACGCCAGTGTGTTCCAAGGGGCAGTGCGCGTCGACCTGGCCGTTGGTGTCAATACGGCTGAGCATGCCGCCGGGGGTACTGCCGGTCGCGGCGAGCGCCGCGAGGGCGAGGGTTATAAGAGAAGCTGTCTTTGTCATCGTGATCTCCGTGGCGGCTTGTTGCCGTCACTGGTAGATCACGTTAGGTTCCGAAGCCTTTCACTCGCGTCGAAAAAGAATTTTGAGGGGCGTGGAACGGGGGCCTTCGGTGACGGTGAGCGTCAGGGAGTCGCCCGCCGCGCGTTGCAGGAGGGCGGCCGGAATGACGAGTTCCAACTCTTCGCCGGGGCGGCCGGGCTTGCCGGCGAC
>CAMDKT010000612.1 GCA_945900935.1 Candidatus Sulfopaludibacter sp. SbA3
AGGACGTCGTTTTCGCCGATGCCGCGATATTCGGTGATGCCGCGGCCGTTGGGGCTGACGACGAGGATGCCGTGCTTATCGGCGGCCTGTTTGAGTGTGGAGTGTTGTTCGAAGAGAGTGTTTTCATTGCCGCCGGTGCCGTGCATGGCGATGACGAGGGGGGCGGGGTTTGCGTGATTTGGCGGGATATAGAGGCGGTAGGGCTGTTGGGAGTTATCGATGGCCGAAGTGTATTTCAGGGAGAGGTCCTGGGCGGCGGCGGCGATGGTTAGGAGGAGGAGCGCGAGGCGGGGCATGGGGTTGGGAGGCTGTACGATGAATGAAATGATACCTCGTATTGAGAACCCTTCGCCGATTGTGCTTGCGGCGATTAACGGCGTGAGAGGGTGTAAGCTAAAACTATGGTGAAGCGAGTCGGAATCCCTCATATTGAAAACCCGTCGCCGAGTTACGATCCGCTTCTAGAGGGGGCGGGAGAGCGGATTCGGGCGGCCGTCGCGGACCTTCGGGCTAGAGGCATTATTGATGCCCAAGGCAACTGCATACGGCAGGATCTGCCCCCTGATATGCGGGAAGATTCCGAACGCGACTTCGGCGGGTAATGGCGCCTCGAATGATCGTTATCGCTGGCCCTCCGGGCAGCGGCAAATCGACGACGTTCCCTGTCGCAAACGCGGGCGTGGCCTTCTTCAATGCCGATGACCGGGCAGCCACGTTAAACGGTGGTTCTTTCGTTGGCATTCCGCTCGGCATCCGGAAAATCGTAAACAGGGAATTCGAGACCTTCGTCGCCGGGTGCATCGACCGTCGCGAGAGCTTCGCGATTGAGACGACATTGCGAAGTTCCATAACGTTTGATCAGGCGAGGCAGGCAAGGGCTGCCGGCTTCGTCATCGAGATTCGGTATATGGCGCTTGAGGGATTTGAGATGCACCTGCGGCGCGTCAAAGCGCGGGCCTTTGCCGGCGGCCATAGCGCCTCCGAGCCAACATTGCGCCGCATCTATGAATCCAGCCTGCGAAATCTGCTACTGGCGGTTGATGAAGCTGACGAACTCCACGTTTACGACAACAGCGGGTTAGGCACACTACCGCGCCTCGTAATGGAATCCCGCGATGGCCAGATCGTATTTCTCGCCGACAACCCGCCCCACTGGCTCACCGAGGCATTCGGCTGGCAAGCGTGATATTGTTTGCCAATGGACCGCAGACTTTTTCTCACCAGTGCCATCGCCGCCGCCGCCGCGCCCAAGCGTCCGCTCAACGTACTGTTCGTCGTCTCCGATGACCTGACGTCGACCGCGCTGGGCTGCTACGGGCATCCGCTGGTGCAGTCGCCGAATGTCGACTCATTGGCCCGCAACGGCGTGCGGTTTGACCGCGCCTACTGCCAGTACGCCTTATGCGCGCCATCGCGGGCGAGCTTCATGACGGGCCTGCGTCCGGACACCACGCGCGTGTTGACCAACGGTCCCGACTTTCGCGACTTCCTTCCCAACCACGTGACAATGCCGCAGCTATTCAAAAACAACGGCTACCAGGCGATCCGGGAAGGGAAGATGTTCCACATGGGCGTGCCCGGCACCGTGGGAACCGCGCAGTGGCAGGACGCGGCGAGTTGGACGCACAACGGCAGTCCGCAGGGGAAAGAACATAATTCAAAGGGCGACGGCAAGGATCTGACGCCGGGCATCGCGCCAGGCGTGGGCATGCGCTACGTGAAGACGCCGGACGCCTCCGAACAGGCCGATTTCGACGCCGCTAACCGCGCCATCGCGCATTTGGAAAAACATCGCAACGACCCGTTTTTCCTGGGCCTGGGCTTCGTCCGGCCGCACGTTCCGTTCGTCGCGCCGAGCGAGTATTTTGACCGCTATCCATTGTCGAAAATCCGCCTGACGCAGAATCCCGCGGATGATCTGAACGACATCCCGGCGCTGGTGGCGCGCACGCTGGGCGCGACCGCCGGCAACATGAAGATGAACGAAGATCAGCAGATGGAAGCGTTGCGAGGCTACTACGCCGCCATCTCTTTCATGGACGATCAGTTGGGCCGCGTGCTGAAAGCGCTGGATGGATTAGGGCTGCGCGAGAACACGGTGATTGTCTTCCAAGGCGACCACGGCTGGCATTTGGGTGAACATACATTCTGGCAGAAGCGAAGCTTGATGGAGGAATCGGCCAAGGTGCCGCTGATCATTTCGGCGCCGGGGAAGAAGGGGCCGGTTTGCCGCTCGCTCGTCGAGCTGGTGGACGTGTATCCGACGGTTGCCGATCTGTGTGGATTGAAAGCGCCGGGAAACCTCGAAGGCCAGAGCCTGCGGCCGCTGTTGGATAACCCGAAGCGTCCGCATAGAAGCGCGGCGCACACGCAATTGAATGCCGGAAAAACCGAGGGGCGCGCGGTGCGCACGGCGGATTTCCGCTACATTCGATGGACAACGCCGGAGGAAACGGCGGAGGAGTTGTACGACCACCGGAAGGACCCGCGCGAGTTCACGAACGTGGCCGGGGACGTGAGCTACTCGAAAGAGTTGGCGCGGCACCGGGCACTTGTTCCCAAACAGCTTTGACAATCAGGAACGCCGCTTTCGCAGGAACGCCAGCGTCGCCAGGCCGGCGCCAACGAGTACGAAGGCGCTCGGTTCCGGGATTTCGTTCAGATCGTAGCCGATGAGATCGAAGGCCCGACGGTCGGCGGCGGTGGCCAATGAAATGAAGCCCGTACTCAAAGTCGGGTCCATCACGCCGATCAGACTTCCGGTAAGTGAGTCATCCTTCCAGTGGCTGGCCTGTCTCCCGTCTCCGGTATAAAAGCCCGTAGAAAACGCCCACGTATTGACCGTGTCGGAAAATACCGCGGCGGCGCCGGGAACGTAATTGCGGGCGTTGGCAGTGAACTCAGCCGCATTCACGGGAGCGAGGCCGGCGACGAAACGGAACAAATCGAGTGTCGTCGGAATGACGTTGTCCGTGGAGTTATTAGCCATAAGAAAGTCTATGTAATCGACCTCAGAATAGAAGCCTAGAACATGCCCGATTTCGTGGAGGGCCACTGTTTCAAAGTCGATGAGTCCGCCCCCCACGCCGTTACTATTGTCGTAGTCGAATGCGAATGTGCTGTTAAACGTTATGTTACCGTCCGCGCCAAAGTTCACATTGAAACCGAGCGCATTCGCGTTCGCCTGTGTCATCTGAAGCCGTCCGTCTAAAGCGAATCCGGCTGGAAGCGTCGCATTGAATTGTGCGGCAGTAGGAAGGGAGGCCACGATCCCATTTGAAGGCTCATTGGCGGCATCGTTGACTACAGCATTACGGATCGTGTCATAGCTGGCGCCAAGGATGAGCGAACTGGCCTGACCGATGATGCTGGGGTTACCCAGGACCGCCATGTCCGCATCGATATTCACGGTGAAATTGTCGGAGAACATCGAGCCCCACGTATTGGCGGCCCGCTGGAACGCAGCCAGCGCGGGAGCGTTGCCCGCGAGCCCTGCGCCGGCGTTGAGCACGATGGGAAGCCCGGACGCCGATACGCCCGAAAACATCAAAATGATTGCGAAGCTGCGTCGAAAAAACATGGCTGCTCCTAGCGCGAATGACCTGGAAGTTGTGACAGGAACTCGAATTAGTATAGAACGCGTGACGGGCTTTAGATATAGGCTTTACAAGTAGTGGAGGTAGAGCTCTAAGTAGCGGCAATTTTCCCCCATGCGGCAACCCGCGCGGCGTATGGCCGCTACTGCGGAACGGCGTGGCGCTTGATGTATTCCTCGACGCGGCTGCGGCCGGCGCCTGGGCCAATGTAGTGAAACGCTTCGGCGTATTCGAAGCCGTGTTTGGCACCGAGCGCGCGGCTGCGGGCAACGACGAATTCGCGAATGTAGTTGCGCTCGGCGGTGGTGTCGTCGTCGCCCAATAGCGGGAGGCGCTGATTGCGTTTGGCGAGGTCGGCGCGGAGACGG
>CAMDKT010000613.1 GCA_945900935.1 Candidatus Sulfopaludibacter sp. SbA3
CGACGTTTGGCTCGAGCTAATCGGCACCGATGCCGCCGGCAAAACAGTTTTCTGGAGCGGCAAAGTGGCCGACGATGGAAAGGGCCCCGTCGATCCAGGCGCTCACTTCTATCGCTCCTATCTGCTCGACGGCGAGTCCAATCACATCAACAAACGCAACGCGTGGCAGGCTCGCAGCAGCCTCTATGTGCGACTGATCCCGCCCGGCGCCGCCGACACGGTTCACTACAAAGTGCGCATACCCAAGGACGCCAAAGGGCCTATCCAGTTCCATTTGAAACTGAATCATCGCAAGTTTTCCCACTACTACAATCAGTACGCGTTCAGCAGTTTTCCGGAGAAGACTCCGGTTCTTCCCATCGTCACTTTGGCCGAAGCAAAGACTCGTCTCAACATCGGCGCGCAGCCAACCGTCTGGCAGCCCGTCGTGCAAAAGCCGGATCGGGAACGATGGAACGATTGGGGCATCGGCATGTTGCTGCAAGGCGATATTAAGGGAGCCGAGTTTGCCTTCAAGAAGGTCATCGCCGCCGAACCGGAATACGTCGACGGCTATGTCAACGTCGCCCGCGCGCTGATCCAGGAAGGCGAAACCGAGGCCGCTAAATCCTATCTGAAGAAGGCGCTCGAAATGCAGCCGAAACTGGCGCGCGCGCACTTCTTCCACGCGCTGGTGCAGAAGGCCGATGGCGATTATCCCGCAGCGCTTGCCAGCCTCTCGCAGGTCGTGGAACAGTATCCGCGCGATCGCGTCGCGCAGAACCAAATCGCCCGTGTTCAATTTCTGCGCCGTGAATACAAGGCGGCTGCCGAGGCCGGCCGCCGCGTCCTGGCTATCGACCCTGAAGACGTGCAGGCCCATTACACGCTCATGCTCGCCTATCGCGGCCTGGGTGACTCCGCCAACGCCGAGCGCGAACAGAAACTGTTTCAACGATTCAAAGCCGATGAGTCGTCGCAGGCGATTACCCAAACGCGCCGTCTGCTCAGCCACGAAGACAACAACGAACGTCAAATGATCCACGATCACGAGTCGCCCCAGTGAAGCCAATTCTCATATTCCTCGCCGCGTTAACGGCCTTCCCGCAAGACGTGCAATTTGCCGATGTCACCAAGTCCGCCGGCATTTCGTTCACGCACAATTCGGGCCGGGCAGGGAAGCGCTGGCTTCCGGAAACCATGGGCAGCGGCTGCGCCTTCATTGACGCCGATGGCGACGGCTGGCCCGACATCGTACTCATCAACAGCAAGGACTGGACCCCTCGCGGACGCCGTTCCATCCAGGCGCTCTACCGCAACAACAAGAACGGTACATTCACGAATGTGACCGTCGGCAGCGGCCTCGATATCGAGTTATACGGCATAGGCGTGGCCTTTGCCGATTACGACAACGACGGGCGCGACGATCTCTACATCACCGCGCTGGAAGGCGATCGTTTATTCCACAACGAAGGCAATTTCAAATTTCGTGACGTGACCGCTGCCAGTGGAATCGCCAATAAAGGTTTTCCAGCCAGCGCAGCGTTTCTCGATTATGACAAAGACGGCCGCGCCGATCTCTACGTCGCCAACTACGTGCAGTGGACCGCGAAGGGCGATATTCATTGCTCCCTTGATGGATCCGCCAAATCCTATTGCACCCCGGAAAGCTACAAGGGGTTGGCCAACAAGCTTTATCGCAACTTGGGCGATGGCAAGTTTGAGGACGTCACGGCGAAGGCGGGACTCTCTGACCCTACCGGCAAATCGCTCGGAATCGTTGTAATTGATTACAACAGCGACGGCCGCGCTGATCTGTTTGTCGCCAACGACACGCAGCCCAACAAGCTTTACCGAAACAACGGCAACGGCACATTCACCGATGTTGCGACGCAAGCCGGCGTGGCGTTCAGTGAAGACGGCGTCGCTCGCGGAGCCATGGGCGTCGACGCCATTGATTACGATGGCTCCGGCCGTCCGCATCTTTTGGTCGGCAACTTCTCCAACCAAATGCTCGGCCTCTATCACAACGAAGGCAACGGGCTGTTTGTCGACGAAGCTCCGCGATCCGCCGTCGGCCGCGCCAGCCTTCTCTCCCTCGCCTTCGGCGTTTTCTTCTTTGACTACGATCTGGACGGCCGCCCCGACATTCTCGCCGCTAATGGCCACATCGAAGAAGACATCGGCCGCGTCCAACCCAAGGTGCAGTTTCGCCAGCCGCCGCTGCTATTCCGCAACGAAGGGCAAAGCAAATTTTCAGATGCGAGTAAAAAGGCGGGCGCGGCGTTCATGCAGCCCCTGGTTGCCCGAGGCGCGGCCTACGCCGATTTTGATCGCGACGGCGATCTGGATCTGCTCATCAACAACAACCACGGCCCCGCCGTGCTTTACCGCAATGATGGCGGCAACAAGAATAACTACCTCTCCGTTCGCCTGCGTGGAAAAGCTTCAGCGCTTGGCGCCGTTGTGCGGGTAACCACGGCCGCTGGCCGCCAATGGCAGACGGTTCACAGCGGATCCAGTTATTGCAGCCAAAGCGATCTCGCGCTGGTATTCGGCATGGCGCAACACGCAACGGCCGCGAAGGTTGAAATTGAATGGCCTAGCGGGAAGCGGCAAGTCTTCGATAATGTAAAGACCCGCCAGCATCTCGAATTCAAGGAGCCGTAATGCGGCGGCTCGTTTATCCCGCTCTGATCGCCCTCGGCGTCATTCTCATCTTTTGGAAAATAACGCTGTCCGGCCAGTTCACATGGATGAACGGCGAGGACACCGTCAATCAGGTTCTGCCCTGGCTGCAGATGCAAGCCCGCGAATGGCATCGCGGTCATTTCCCGTTGCTCGACCCCTTTCACTGGGCCGGTCAATCGCTGATCGGTCAATCGCAGCCCGGCGTGACCTATCCGCTCAACTGGCTCTTGTTTTCGCTGCCGCTCACGCATGGCCGCTTGCAGACGCCGATCCTCAACGGATACTTCGTCTTCATTCATATCCTGGGCGCGTGGGCGATGTTCGCGCTCCTGCGCGCGATTCGCACTGTCCCGCCGGTCGCGGCGCTGATCGCAGTGGCCTTTGGCGCCGGCGGATTCATGGCCACCGTCGAGTGGCCCCAAATGCTCAATGGCGCAGTCTGGCTGCCCATCGCCGTCCTCTTCTGGCTCCGGTTTCTGCGCGCCCCAGGCCGATTCGTTTTCGCCGCCCTCAGCGGCGCGGCGGGCGGAGTTTCCGTTCTTTCCGGGCATCATAGCTCGCCCATCATGATCCTCACCGTCGTCGCCGGCATCACCGGATACATGCTTTTTGAGCGCCGGATCACGCGGCGGCGGCTTATTCGTTACGCCGGCGGTCTCGCCGCATTCGGACTCTTCTTTTTTCTCCTCAGCGCTGTGCAATCGCTGCCCGCCGCGGAGTACTGGCGCGTCGCTTACCGGTTCGTCAACGCCAAAGCTCCGGTAACCTTCGATCAACAAATTCCGTATCTGGTCCACCGTCATTTTTCCCTCGATCCGGCGTCCATTCCCGGAATGGTTGTCAACGGATTCCATCGGGACGCCGCGCTCAACCCATTCCTCGGAATCGTGCTCGTGGGACTCGCCGCCATCGGCTTTCACGCGTTCCGTTTCACGCTTTACGCCCGGCTGTTTCTGTTCCTGGCGGTCTATTCGCTCTTCCTTGCTATGGGCGAGAACTCCCTGCTGCACGGCCTTTTCTACGCGCGTTTTCCACTTTTCGACAAACTGCGCAATCCTTCCATGATCGTGCTCTGCATGCATTTTTCGATTCTCGTGTTGGCGGCGATGGGTCTCGATGCGGTGCGGCAAGGCCGTGTGGATCGACGATGGGGAACCGGTCTGCTTCGTATCGGCGGCGCGGCGATGGCGCTGCTTTTTGTACTCCATGCCGTCGATCCCGCCAAGGCCGTGCTCCAGCAGGGCGCCGCGCAATTCGCCTTCTTTGCCGCCGCGCTGGGTCTCGTCTTG